>NZ_CATKQN010000014.1:0-76485 GCF_949767765.1 Pseudomonas sp. IT-P171 | reverse complement strand
GGGGATAAATCCCCTCACCACAAAAGCCCACTGCTACTACCCAGTACCCAGCCAACCCGGCAAAATGCCCGACATGAATGCCCTCCCCGCCTTGCCCGCTTGCTGCACTCCGCTCGATGCCCATTGGCCGCTGCCGTTTGTGCTGCCCGATACGGTGATGCTCAGCACGCAATTCGACACTTCGCAACTGGCCATCGATGATTTCCAGCGCAGTGCCATCGAGCCACCCGCGACTATCCAGCGCTCAGTCGCCAAGCGTCAGGCAGAATTCCTGGCCGGGCGGATTTGCGCGCGAGCCGCACTGCAACAGCTGGAAGGGCTGAATGTCGTGCCGGCCATTGGTGACGATCGGGCGCCGGTCTGGCCTGCGCACATCAGCGGCTCGATCACCCACACCACCGGCCGGGCGGCGGCGATTGTCGCGCGGAAAACCCATTGGCGCGGCTTGGGCATGGACCTGGAAAACCTGCTCACCCCTGAACGGGCGGAACGCCTGGCCGGGGAGATTCTGACGCCAGCGGAAATACGGCGCATGGCCGCCGGGCCTCGGGATCAACTGGCGATGCTGGTGACACTGACGTTTTCAGTGAAGGAAAGTCTGTTCAAGGCGCTCTACCCGATCGTGCAGCAGCGGTTTTATTTTGAGCATGCCGAAGTGCTGGAGTGGAGCGAGGGCGGTGAGGTGCGGTTGCGGTTGCTGACCGACCTGTCCAGTGAGTGGCGCGACGGTACTGAACTGAATGCGCAGTTTGGCATGATGGATGGGCAGTTGTTGAGTCTGGTCAGTATCAAGGCCTGAGGTTTTTCGGTGTTCGGGATTTCAACGCTTTTCCTGATTGCGCGGCCAACTCAGGCTAAAGCAAGCCCCGCCCAGACTCTTGCTCTTGCTGATCAACGCCCGGCCGTCATGCCAATGGATGATCCGCCGTACGATCGACAAGCCCAACCCATGCCCGCCCGACGCGCGGGTTCTGCTGTCATCCAGTCGCAGGAACGGCGTAAAGATTTTCTCCCACGCCGATTCGGGAACGCCTGGCCCATCGTCTTCTATATCCACCCGGCACCGCTGCTGCCCCACCTGATAACTCACGGTCACCCGCGATTGAGCATGGCGCATGGCGTTGCTCACCAGGTTCTGAATCGCCCGGTGCAAATAGCGCGGCTCGGCTTCGACCCAGGCGTCGTCACAATCGGCCGCCGACAGGCACAACCCGCGCTGCACCGTGACGTCGGCGCGCAGTGGCGCCAACTCTTCGATCACCTGATTGACCAGCGCATCCAGATCGATACGTTGGAAATTCAGCGCCGGCGAACCCTGTTCCAGCCGCGCGTAGGTGAGCATCTCGTCCACCAACCGGTCGAGATCCTCGATGTCGTGGTCCATGCCTTCACAATATTTCTCCAAAGCCTGGGGGGTAGTGGCCGAGCCGATCATCTCCAGGCCAAACCGCAGGCGCGCCACCGGCGTGCGCAACTCGTGTGACACCGCGCGCACCAGTTCCCGCTGAACCGCCAGCAACTGTTGCAGGTGCTCGGCCATGTCATTGAACGCCGACGCCAGGCGCCCGACCGAATCCGCACCACGGGCCGGCACGCGGGTTTCCAGGCTGCCTTTGGCGATGCGCGTGGCGGCCGCTTCGAGGCCACGCAAACGGCGCTCCAGTTGACGCACCAGTAAATAGACGATCAAACCGATCAGGCTCAAACCGAGGGCCGCAATCAGCACCAGCCATTCCGGCGGGTAAGGATTCATCTGGTACAGCGGACCGATTTCCAGCACCCACGGGGTGCCGACCATGCCGGCAAACACCCGGATCGAATCACCCTCCTTGCCCAGCGCCATCACAGTATCGCCTTCGGCCACGCGGCGGCTCTGGTCTTCATCCATGTCGGCCTCCCCCACCGTGACCAGCCGCAGATCGAAACCGAAGCCTTTCTCTTCCTTTATCTGCGCCAGGCGCCTGGGCTGCTCGGCCACCGGCACCCGCACCAGCTCATCGGCGAGCAAGTAAATCGTCGCCCGGGCCAGTTGCTCGCTGATCTGCTGCACCTCGCCGGTGAGCACCAACTGTTCCTTGTCGCTGACCAGTCGATATACCTTCGCCGCATGGGGGCCGGTCTGTTCCACCAGCGCCTGGCCGCGCAGCACGCGGGTGCGCTGGGTCAGATCGAGGTCGGTCTGGGCGAAGGTTTTCAGCGCCAGGGGAATACCCAGCAGCCGCTCCCACACCAGCAAGGCACGATGACGCTGGGTTTCGTTCATGGGTTGCAGGTTGTCGGCCATCAACGAGAACGTGCCGTGGGCCAGGCGCTCTCGGTATTGCTCGCTGCGCACCTGGTTGAGCAGGTGCAAGGCCAGCACGCCGAGCACCGCCACCAGAATCAGCGCCGCGCACATGCCGCCATAGATGCGCAGGAAGATCGAATTCACAGCGAGGGATCTACGCAGGCTTCAGGCACGAACAGATAACCTTTGCTGCGAATGGTCTTGATCAGCCGGGGATGGTCCGGGTCGTCACCGATCTTCGGCCGGATGCGCGAAATGCGCACATCGATGGAGCGATCCTGGCCGTCGTAGCCGATGCCGCGCAGGGCGGTAAAAATTTCTTCGCGAGACAGGATGCGTCCGGCGTTGGCCACCAGCAGCCATAGCAGATCGAACTCGGCACTGGTCAATTCGATACCGTTGTCATGCAGCCAGGCTTCACGCAGCGCGTTGTCGACCACCAGCGGGCCGAATTGCAGACGTCGTTGTTTTTCCGTGACCGGCTCAGGTGTTTCACTGCGGCGCAGCAACGCCTGGATACGGGCCAGCAGCAAGCGCGGGCGCACCGGTTTGCACACGTAGTCGTCGGCACCCAGGTCGAGACCGAGGATCTGATCGGTGTCATCGGTGCGGGCGGTGAGCATCAGGATCGGGCCGTCGAACTTGTCGCGGACCTTGCGGCAAATGCTCAGGCCGTCTTCGCCCGGCAGCATCAGGTCGAGGATCACCAGGTCCGGTTTCTCCTTGATGATGCGGGCCGCGGCCAAGGCGCCATTGCCCTCGATCGACACGCGCAGGCCGTTGGCTTCCAGGTAATCGCGGGTCAGTTCGGCCAGACGCTGGTCGTCTTCGACAATCAATACCTGCCAGGCTTCTTGCTCCACGGTGACCTCTGCTTGCCAACAACACTTATAAGGAAGGATCCGCCCGTCTTTTTGTAATGATTGGGGAGGATAAGAATGCGTATGTACCGGCCGATTGTATAAACGTCACTCGTCCAGAACACAAGCCGGCAAATGCGTTCGGACACGCCGGTTTTTTGTGATAGGGTTCGCGCCCTTAAAAATCTGATCAGGCGTTTTCGATCATTGAAAACCGGTGAAGAAAGGTCCGATCCCGCAGCGTCGCGGCCTGCACGCCGGTTCCCTGTTTCACACACAATTTACGCACAGGTTTATCCACAGGTAGTACGTTGCAACACCCTCCAAAACGCATTATCTTGTACCCCGGCGCAAAAAAAACCCTACATGTAGGGTTTTACGCCAAAAACCAAACACAAACCGGACACCGATTTCAAGCGCTTTTATTGCCTCTGTCCGGTTGAACCAAACGTATTTTCGAAAGACCAAACCGCGCGTGCGGATGGCTACTGTTTTTGAGCCGAAAACGGCGTTAACGGTACGGGTGTTGCAGTCAATTACTGTCACCCAAAAGGATTCCGGTGTCAGGCTCAAGGCCTGGGACCAAAGACTTCGGCATGGAAGCGGCGCCCCAATAGCCCCCTTCCTGATCTGTCCCGAAGTTGGTATGCCCGGCCCCGCCGGTTGTAGTGCTTCAGGACGGAACGGTGGGCACCGTGATGGTGCCCAAACAAACATAGAGAATGTGGAGACAACCCCCCATGCAAACCGACACAACTCGCGAGAACCCGCAGGGCACCTTGCCGCAGGCCGCTGATTCGACTTCGGATCTGTCCGCCACCGCGCCTGGCCAGCTGCGCGTGATCAAGCGTAACGGCACTGTCGTTCCTTACACCGATGACAAGATCACCGTCGCGATCACCAAAGCGTTTCTCGCAGTTGAGGGCGGCACCGCTGCCGCTTCGTCGCGAATCCATGACACCGTTGCCCGCCTGACCGAACAGGTCACCGCAACCTTCAAGCGTCGCATGCCGTCGGGTGGCACCATCCACATCGAAGAAATCCAGGACCAGGTCGAACTGGCCCTGATGCGTGCCGGCGAGCAGAAAGTGGCCCGCGACTACGTGATCTACCGTGACGGTCGTTCGAAACAACGCGCTGCCCACGCCCCGGCAGAAGAAACGGTCAACGCACATCCTTCGATCCGCATCACCCGCGCCGATGGCACCTTTGCACCTTTGGACATGGGTCGCCTGAACACCATCGTCACCGAAGCATGTGAGGGCCTGGAAGAAGTCGACGGCGACCTGATCCAGCGCGAAACCCTGAAGAACCTGTACGACGGCGTGGCCCTGACTGACGTCAACACCGCCCTGGTCATGACCGCCCGCACCCTGGTCGAGCGTGAGCCGAACTACTCGTTCGTGACCGCCCGCCTGCTGATGGACACCCTGCGTGCCGAAGGCCTGGGCTTCCTGGGCGTCGCCGACAGCGCGACCCACCACGAAATGGTCGACCTGTACGCCAAGGCGCTGCCTGCGTACATCGCCAAGGGTATCGAATTCGAATTGCTGAACCCGGTCCTGGCTACTTTCGACCTGGAAAAACTCGGCAAGGCGATCAACCACGAGCGCGACCAGCAGTTCACTTACCTGGGCCTGCAAACCCTGTACGACCGTTACTTCATCCACAAGGACGGTATCCGCTTCGAACTGCCGCAAATCTTCTTCATGCGCGTGGCCATGGGCCTGGCGATCGAAGAGAAGCAGAAAGAAGACCGTGCGATCGAGTTCTACAACCTGTTGTCGTCCTTCGACTACATGTCCTCGACCCCGACCCTGTTCAACGCCGGCACCCTGCGTCCACAGCTGTCGAGCTGCTACCTGACCACCGTGCCGGATGACCTGTCGGGCATCTACCACGCGATCCACGACAACGCCATGTTGTCGAAATTCGCCGGCGGCCTGGGCAACGACTGGACGCCGGTTCGTGCGCTGGGCTCTTACATCAAGGGCACCAACGGCAAATCCCAGGGCGTCGTGCCGTTCCTGAAAGTGGTGAACGACACCGCCGTTGCCGTCAACCAGGGTGGCAAGCGCAAAGGCGCTGTGTGTGCCTACCTGGAAACCTGGCACATGGACATCGAGGAGTTCATCGAACTCCGCAAGAACACCGGTGATGATCGTCGTCGTACCCACGACATGAACACCGCCAACTGGATCCCTGACCTGTTCATGAAGCGCGTCTTCGATGACGGCAAGTGGACCCTGTTCTCGCCGTCCGAAGTTCCGGACCTGCACGACCTGACCGGCAAGGCTTTCGAAGAGCGTTACGAGTACTACGAAGCCCTGACCGAGTACCCGGGCAAGGTCAAGCTGTTCAAGACCATCCAGGCCAAAGACCTGTGGCGCAAAATGCTCTCCATGCTGTTTGAAACCGGCCACCCATGGCTGACCTTCAAAGACCCGTGCAACCTGCGCAGCCCGCAGCAGCACGTCGGCGTGGTCCACAGCTCGAACCTGTGCACCGAGATCACCTTGAACACCAACAAGGACGAGATCGCCGTTTGCAACCTGGGCTCGATCAACCTGCCGAACCACATCGTCAACGGCAAGCTGGACACCGCCAAGCTGGAACGCACCGTGAACACCGCTGTTCGCATGCTCGATAACGTGATCGACATCAACTACTACTCGGTGCCACAAGCGAAGAATTCCAACTTCAAGCACCGTCCGGTCGGTCTGGGCATCATGGGCTTCCAGGACGCGCTGTACCTGCAGCACATTCCTTACGGTTCCGATGCGGCCGTCGAGTTCGCCGACAAGTCGATGGAAGCGGTCAGCTACTACGCGATCCAGGCGTCCTGCGACCTGGCCGATGAGCGCGGCGCCTACGAGACGTTCCAGGGTTCGCTGTGGTCCAAAGGCATCCTGCCGCTGGATTCGCAACAGATCCTGATCGAGCAGCGTGGCCAGAAGTACATCGATGTTGACCTGAACGAATCCCTGGACTGGGCACCGGTTCGCGCCCGTGTTCAGAAAGGCATTCGTAACTCCAACATCATGGCCATCGCACCGACCGCGACCATCGCCAACATCACCGGCGTATCGCAGTCGATCGAACCGACCTACCAGAACCTCTACGTGAAATCGAACCTGTCGGGCGAATTCACCGTGATCAACCCGTACCTGGTTCGCGACCTGAAGGCTCGCGGTCTGTGGGACGCGGTCATGATCAACGACCTGAAGTACTACGACGGTTCGGTGCAGCAGATCGAGCGCATCCCGCAAGAACTCAAAGAGCTCTACGCGACCGCGTTCGAAGTGGACACCAAGTGGATCGTCGACGCGGCAAGCCGTCGTCAAAAGTGGATCGACCAGGCTCAGTCGTTGAACCTGTACATCGCCGGCGCTTCGGGCAAGAAGCTGGACGTGACCTACCGCATGGCCTGGTACCGTGGTCTGAAAACCACTTACTACCTCCGTGCCCTGGCCGCGACCAGCACCGAGAAGTCGACCATCAACACCGGCAAGCTGAACGCTGTTTCCAGCGGCGGCAACCACGGTGAAGATTCGGTCCTGGCTGCTCCTGCCGGCCCGGCTCCAGTGCCGAAGGCTTGCGCCATCGACGAGCCGGATTGCGAAGCTTGCCAATAAGCCGAGCCGGTAGGCGCTGAAAGGCGCTTACTCGACAACCCCCGATCAGTCCTCTGGATTGGTCGGGGGTTTTCTTTTGCCCATGGGAATGTGGTGGCGGGTCTAACGCCATCGCGGGCAAGCCCGCGAAGAGGCCCGACCTGACAACACAAAATCCTGCACCCGAGACAAACCCCAGCCCAAAAAAAACCCCTCTTGCGAGGGGTTCTTTTTGCAGCAATCAGGCAACCCGCATCAGGTCATCTGAATGATGGTCTGCATGATGGTGCTTTGAGTCGAGATGGTCTTGGCGTTCGCCTGGTAGTTGCTCTGCGCCTTGATCAGGTCGACCAGTTCGCTGGTCAGGTTGACGTTGGACTCTTCCAGAGAGTTGGAGTGGATCTCGCCCAAGGTGCCGGTGTTCGGCGCATCGTAGCCCGGGATACCCGACGCAAAGGTTTCTTTCCAGCTGGTGCCGCCCACTGGCTGCAGACCTTGCTCGTTGGTGAAGCTGGCGAGCGAGATCTGGCCGATCGCCTTGGTCTGGCTGTTGCTGAAGTTGGCCAGCATGATACCGCTGCTGTCGATGGTCAGGTTGGTGATCTGGCCGGTGGCGTAACCGTTCTGCGCAGGAATCGAACGCGCGGTGTCGGCGTTGTACTGTGTGGTTTTGGCCATGGAGACAGTTATACCGGCCGGGTCGGCGGCGGCGCCGTTGGCTGCCCACACGCCGTTGGTCACGGTACCGGGAACCCAGCCAGTGATCTTCAGGTCAGGGCTGACGATCGGCGCCGGAACGGCCGGGGTGGTCACCGAAACCAGATTACCCGAGGTGTCGAACACCATGGTCGAAGCGACCGGCGAGTTCAACGGAACGGCGGTAGGACTAGGATCGGTGCCATTGGGGTTGCGGCCATCGATCAGGGTGTAGGCTTTCCAGGTGTTCGCACCTGTCTTCACCATGAATTGATCCATGATGTGCTCGTTACCCTGAGTATCGTAAACCCGGGTGCTGAATTGCTTGGTGAAGGACGCTTGCTTGGTCGGGTCGAACGGGTTGGCAACCTGGTCGATATTCGGCTCAGTGGATTTCAGGTTGATCGTCGACGAAACGGTGGTGGTGACTTTCGGTGCCAGGTTTGATGTATCAATGCGCAGGTCAGTCAAAACGCCATTGAGGATCTTGCCATTGGCATCCACGCCATAACCCTGCAAACGCGCAGAACCATCGCTGTTGGTGACGTAACCGTCCTTGTCGACCTTGAACGTACCGGCACGGGTATAGGACAGCGAGCCGTTGTCGCTCAGTACGAAGAAGCCGGAACCGTTGATGCCCATGTCCAGCACGTTGCCGGTGTTGTTGACGTCGCCCTGGGTGAACTGTTGGGAAACGTTGGCCAGGCGCACACCGTTACCGATGACTTTGCTGCCGGAACCCAGCTTGGTGGCCGAGTAAACGTCTTCGAATTCCGCACGGGACGATTTGAAACCGGTGGTCGCGACGTTGGCGATGTTGTTGCCGGTCACGTCCAGTTGTTTGTTGGCTGCATAGAGACCGCTAAGGCCGATATTGAAAGACATATTCCACTCCTTTGTGCCGTGTTAGTCGGCTCTACATACCAATGGTTTGTACTTTGGACAGGGCAACGCTGCCCAGGCCGGCCAGATTGAGCATCAACTCACCGCCGGTCTGGCTGATGGTCACGCTGGTGACAGTGGCCGGCAGGTAAGTGACCAGCGAAGTCGCCTTGCTGTCGTAAGTCGCAGTGGCGGAGAAGGTGTACGTACCCGCCTTGGCCACTTCGCCGGCATCGTTCTTGCCGTCCCAGATGAAGCTGGCGCTGCCCGTTTTCTGACTGCCCAGGTCGATGGTGCGGATCAACTTGCCATCGGCATCGGTGATCTTGACCTTGACCGGATCGGCGGCTGCAGGCACGGCGACTGTGCCGGTGAAGCTCTTGGTGGTGTCGACCACCGACTTGTCGCCCGGCGCGATGACCGAACGGCCCACCAGCGACGATGCTTGCAACGCCTGGGACGAGCTCAAACTGCCCGCCAGGTTGTTCGCCAGACCACCCACGGTGTCGTTGAGCGTGGTAATGCCTTCCAGGCTGCTGAACTGCGCCAACTGGGCAACGAACTCGCCGTTGTCCTGCGGCTCCAGCGGGTTCTGGTTCTTCAGCTGTGTCACCAGCAGTTGCAGGAACGCGTCCTTGCCCAAGGCCTTTTTGCCGGTCGCGCTGTTCGTCGCGGACGCCAGGCCATCGGCACTGGTGTTGGTCTTGATCGAAGAGTTGGCCAGGATGTCATTGAGGCTAAGGCCGCTGGTGGTATCGGTAACACTCATCTGAGTCGCCCCTTATCACTGACCGAGGGTCAGGACCTTCTGCATCATGGTTTTGGCGGTGTTCATCATTTCGGCATTGGTCTGGAACGAACGGCTCGCGGAAATCATGTCGGCCATTTCTTCCACCACGTTCACATTCGGGTAATAGACGTAGCCCTTGGCGTCAGCCGCCGGATGGTTCGGTTCGTAGCGGGCTTCCAGGTTGCTCTGGTCTTCGACCACGCCCAGCACTTGCACGCCCTGGCCTGCGGCGTCCTGGTTCTGGAACAGCGAATCGCTGCCGCCGCTCTGTCCGCCCTGGAACATGGTGGCGAACACCGGGTGGCGGGCGCGATAGGTCTGGTCGATGCTCGACGAGACGGTTTCGGCGTTGGCGATGTTCGAGGCCACGGTGTTCAAGCGCGTGGTTTGCGCACTCATGCCGCTACCGGCAATGTTGAAAACACTGGATAGAGACATGACTTATTCTCCGCGCAGGGCTGAGATCAGCCCTTTGAATTTGCTGTTGAGCAGGGTGAAGCTGGCCTGGAAGTTGACCGCGTTTTCCGCGTAGTTCGACTGTTCCAGTTGGGCGTCCACGGTGTTCTGGTCGATCGACGGTTGCATCGGCGTGCGATACAGCAGCGACTCGTCGCCATTGCCCAGGCCTTCGGCTTCGATATGACGGTTGTTGGTCATGTTCAAGGCGAAAGTGCCGTTCTTGGTTTTCTCGCTCTGCTCGGCGAGCACTTTCGAGAAGTCCAGATCCCGAGCCTTGTAGTTCGGGGTGTCGGCGTTGGCGATGTTGTTGGCCAGGACTTCGGCACGCTGGGCGCGGAAGCCCAGGGCTTGTTCATGGATACCGAGCGCTTTATCGAAGCTGATGCTCATGTCGGGAAACCTTCGGGTGACCTGATTTTTCGTACGATGGACATAGCAAGCGGCGTGCCAATTTAAAAAAGCCCGTAAACCGGGGCTTTGCGGGCAGGGGCAAGGCGGCAATGCCAGAAAAGCGGCAACGGGTTTCCGCCGCCTGCCGCTTTTCTGCCGCTTATCACCCTCTAAAGAACACCACCATCCCCTGTGGGAGCGTGGCGATGTCAGGGCAATCATCGGGCAAAAAAAACGGGAGCCCCTGAGGACTCCCGTTTTTTGATACTGCCAACCCATCACTTCGCCTGGTAAATGATCCCCGGACTGCACTGGACCATCTGGTAATGATCCGGCAAACCGTTCAGCGCTTCGGATGCGCCGAGGAACAGATAACCGCCCGGCTTCAGCGTGCTGTGGATGCGCAACAGGATGTCCTTCTTCACCTCGGCGGAGAAGTAGATCAACACGTTGCGGCAAAACACGATGTCGAACTTGCCGAGGCTCGCGTAGCTGTCCAGCAGGTTGAACGAGCGAAACTCCACCCGGCTCTTGATCGGTGCCTTGATGGCCCAGCGCCCCGGCCCCTTCGGGTCGAAGTAACGCTGCAGACGCTCGGGCGACAGACCGCGACCGATGGCCAGGCTGTCGTACTCGCCGGTCTTGCAGTTGGTCAGCATGGTGCTGGACAAATCAGTGGCAACGATCTGCACGCCCATCTTCAACTGGCCCATGTTGACCCGCTCGAACTCGTCGATGGACATCGACAGCGAATACGGTTCCTGCCCCGACGAGCACGCCGCCGACCAGATCCGCAGACGCTGGCCGGGAGCTGCCTTGATTGCTTCGGGCAGTACCTTGTTCTTCAAGACTTCAAACGGATAGGTGTCACGAAACCACAGGGTTTCGTTGGTCGTCATGGCATCGACCACCAGCTCGCGCAAACCGCTGCGCGGCTGAGTCTGGATGCGCTGGACCAGCTCACCCAGGGACTTGATGCCTTGCTGTTCCATCAGTTTGTTGAGACGGCTCGAGACCAGGTACTGCTTGTTTTCACCGAGCAAAATGCCACAGGCTTTTTCCAGGAAGACCCGGAACTGTTCGAAATCCAAATTACCCGTAGACAATGATGCCGCCTCTTAAATCGTGTTAACCACCAGGGGCAGAAGGCCCCTAGCTGATATCTGCTGCTTTGATCCGGTCGACTACCCGGGATGCCAGGTCATCAGGACGGAATTTGGCCAGGAAGTCATCGGCACCGACTTTCTTGACCATCGCCTGATTGAACACACCCGACAACGAAGTATGCAGGATGATATGAAGCTTTTGCATGCGAGGGTCGTTGCGGATTTCGGCCGTCAGGGTGTACCCGTCCATTTCCGGCATCTCGATGTCGGAAATCATCATCAGGAACTCTTCTTCCGGCTTCTTGCCCTCGTCGACCAGTTTGCGCAGGTAATCCAGCGCTTGCCGTCCGTCGTTCAACGCCACCACTTCGACACCAACCGTCTGCAGGCAACGCGTGACCTGCTTGCGCGCCACCGAAGAATCATCGACCGTCAGCACCCGCAGCGACAGCGCCTTGTGCTGGGTCTCGACATCGACCACACCGACAGAAATCGCTTCCGGTGTCGGCGCCACTTCCGCCAGGACCTTCTCGACGTCGATGATTTCGACTAACTGATTGTCGACCCGAGTCACAGCCGTCAGGTAATGATCGCGCCCGGTACCCTTGGGAGGCGGATGAATCTCCTCCCAGTTCATGTTGACGATGCGTTCCACCGAGCGCACCAGGAAACCCTGGGTCTTGGTGTTGTACTCCGTGATGATCACGAAGGGATTGCTTTGATCTTTCAGCGCTCCGGAACCGGTCGCCATTGCCAGATCAAGGATCGGAATGGTCGCCCCCCGGATATTTGCCACACCGCACACGACAGGACTGGACTTGGGCATCAGGGTCAGCTTGGGGCATTGCAGCACCTCGCGAACCTTGAACACGTTGATCCCGTACAGCTGCTGGCCGTCGAGACGGAACAACAACAGCTCCAGGCGATTCTGCCCCACCAGTTGCGTGCGCTGGTTTACCGAATCCATTACACCAGCCATGCCCAGACTCCTACACCAACGCTAAGTGTGTTGCGACGCACATTCATCACTAAACGGCACGGCGCTTGCTTTTTAACTCTTATGAACACAGAACCGACATTTTTCCGACGCCTGACATCACCCTTACGCAGACTGCTCTGTGCAATGTCGGCCGTTTGCCTGTTCAACGCTGGCAGCCCTGCCCTTGCTGACGCGGTTACCTTGCCTGACATGCTTATCGGCGTCACCCAGGGCTTTCTTGAATTCACCGTAGAGGACTATCTGGCAACCAGTCAAACGGAAGGTCGCTACGAAATCCAGGTCAACCAGCTCGATCCGCGACTGCGCATGCCTATGTGCGACAAGGAATTGACAGCCAGTCTCGAGAGCCCGGCCAAGCCGCTGGGCCGGGTCACGGTCAAGGTTCGCTGTGAAGGAACCTCCCCCTGGACGGTGTTCGTACCCGCTCAAGTCCGCCTGTTTCGCGATGTCGTGACCACCACCCGCCCGCTGCGCCGCGCCGACATTGTCGAGCCCGCTGACGTGCTCCTGCGTGAACGCGATACCAGCCTGATCAACCAGGGCTACCTGACGACCCTCGACCAGGCGATCGGCCAGCGACTTACCCGACCAATGGTCGCCGACCAGGTGATTACCCTCGTACACCTCGAACAGGCGGAAGTCATTCGCAAGGGCGATCAAGTGGTGATTACCGCCCGCAGCGGCACGCTCAGCGTGCGAATGCCCGGCGAAGCCCTGTCCAATGGCGGTATGAGCGAGCAGATTCGCGTGAAAAACCTCAACTCCAAGCGGGTCATCAAGGCGCAGGTCACCGCGCCGGGCCAGGTGGAAGTGTCTATGTAGGCACCCTGTTCCTGAAGAAGTGGCGTTGCCCGGGACTGTTCCCTAAACTGTGCCGCATGCAGGAGAAGTGCTGGCGCATGCAGGCTCATTGATAAATGGGTCTAAAGTTTTCGCAGGGAGAGCCGAAAACATGGCAAGCGTCCAAATACTCAGAGGTTTTTTACCATGGTCATCGATTTCAGCCGTTTGAACAGCTCCTCGTCACTTACGGGCAGTACACGTACCAGCGTTGCCAAGGAAACCGCCGAAGCCGGCAAATCCGCGCCGCTGAATACCCCGGCCGAACAGGCCAGTACCGTCAAAAGCGGGGAATCGGTACACCTCAGCAATGAGGCTCAACAGTTGCAACAGGTCACTGACAAGCTGCGCGATCAGCCTGCCGTCGACAAAGCCCGCGTGGCCGAGTTGAAAGCAGCGATTGCCGATGGCAGCTACAAAGTCGACAGCAACCGTGTAGCCAGCAAACTGCTCAACTTCGAAGCCCAGCGCTAGGCTACGGCCCGCGCCAGGCTTTTGGACGCTTAAAACCCAAGGCCAGCCATGCACGACACTAACTTACTGCAACTGATCACCGACGACTTTGCTCCAGCGCAACATTTGCTGGAGTTACTGCAAACCGAGTCCATCGCCTTGCACGGTCGTGACATGCCACTGCTCGAAGATATTCTGGCGCAGAAACAGGCATTGATCATTCTGCTCGAACAGCATGGCCGCAAGCGCAGTGAAATCCTCGCCAGCCTCAATCTTCCGCTGAATCGCAACGGTCTGGAGCAACTGGCCAGCCACTCGAGCATCGGCGAAGAGTTGCTGGCGCAGAGCGATGTGCTGACCGACCTTCTGGCTCAATGCCAGGCGGCGAACGCCAATAATGGCCAGTCGATCCTGGTCCAGCAGGCCGCCACGGCCAACCAGCTGAAAATCCTCACCGGCGGCGAACCGCCAGCCCTTTATGATGCCCGCGGATCAACCGCCAAGCTTGCGAAGCCACGCCCGCTCAGTCAGGCTTGAGCCTTCCGATGACCACGCCCTATCAAGACTCGCAACATGCTGGCAATATACTGGCCAGCCGTAGTCATATTTTGTCTGGAGATTGATGAACCGTGTCCAATGCCTTAACCGCGGAAGATGCCCCGCAGCCACCCAAGGTGCTTACCACGCCATTGGAAATCTCCGGCAACCTGCGCCAACTGCAAGAAAGCCATGATCCGCTGATCATCACGTTCCATGAGCGCACTCAGCGCTTTCAGAGCTATCTGGTGGACGTGGACCGCGAAGGTCGCACCATCGCGCTCGACGAAATGATCCCGCGTGACGGCGAGCGCTTCATGCTGGCGGGCGAACCGTTCAAGGTCGAAGGCTTCCACGAAGGCGTGCGCATCGCCTGGGAAAGCAACGGTCAACTGACCATCGATGAATCCGGTGACAGTCGCTGCTATCGCGGCCCGCTGCCGGATGAAGTGGTCTATCACCAGCGCCGCAATGCCTTTCGCGCGGCATTGAAGCTGGCCCAATTGGTCAACGTCGATCTGGACGGTGAAAAGCTCAAGGCACCGATCAGCGGCAAGCTGCTGGATATCTCTGCCACCGGCTGCAAGTTGCGCTTCGACGGCGACATTACCGGCAGCCTGCAACTGGGCCAGGTCTACGACCGTTTCTCCGCCGCCCTGCCCTTTGGCAAGATGACGGCACCGGTCGAACTGCGCTACCTGCACTTCGAAGAAAAAATCTCCACCACCTTCGCCGGCATCCGCTTTCACAACATGAGCGGCCTGGTGCAGCGTCAGGTCGAGCGCTTCGTCTATCAGCTCCAGCGCGAAGCTCGACGCTTCGACAAAGACGACATGTAATTCGAAGCGGCATAAAAAACGGGCAGTCCCTTTGCGGTGACTGCCCGTTTTTTTTATGCCCGGGTTTTAAGGCCTGGCCTCGGTGAAGCTTTGCTCACGCCCCGTGTCAGGGTCTTCTGGAGACGGTGTGGTGGGTGTCTCAGTCTCAGTCTCCGGCTCAGGGCTCGGCTCAGGATTGACCGGGCTCTGCATCTGGTCCTGCACCACCTGTTCATCGACACGCGGGTCAAGGCAAGCCACCAGCGGCGAACTCGACATGCTGTCCGGCATGGCAACGTGATGCAGCGGCGCATCGTCGACCTGGTGCAGGTTGGTCACCGCTTTCGGGCGGATGCGCCACACCAGCACCAACGCGAAGAAACTGAAGAAGGCATAGAGCATCTGGCTGCCGAACAGCTTCATCAGCACCCCCGCGACCAGGGGCCCGATACTGGCACCGACACCATAGGTCACCAGCAACATCGCCGTCAGCGACACCCGGCGATCGCCCTCGACGTGGTCATTGGAGAACGCCACCGCCAACGGGTACAGGCAAAACTTCACCAATGCACAGAGAAAGCCGGCGATAAACAGCACCTCCAGCGGCACCTGCTTCATGATCGCCAGCGGCAAGGCGGCAACGGCCAGGAAAAGCGCAAAACAGCGGATCAACAGCGCCCGGTCATAACGGTCGGACAACCAGCCCAACGGCCACTGCACCAGCAGGCCGGCAAAAATGCAGCTACCCATGAACAGACCGACCTGCTCCGTGGACAGCCCTTGCTGCGAGGCATACAGCGGCGCCAGACCGTAGAACGAACCGATGATCAGTCCCGCCCCCAGCACCGTACTCAACGACTGCGGCACACGCTTGATGAAGAACCGCGGCTCCATCGGCGCCGGGTGCAGAGGCGCCGGGTGAATCCGTCGCGTCAGGGCCACCGGCACCAGGCACAGGGCAAAACACAGGGCGACCAGCATCAATAGTTCCAGACCGAGCGCCGGGTGCATGACCAGAATCAATTGCCCCAGCACCAGCCCCAGGTAGGACGCAATCATGTAGCCGCTGAACACCGTGCCGCGTTGCGAGGCTTCGGCCTGCTCATTGAGCCAGCTTTCGATGACCATGTACTGGCACATCATGCCGAGGCCGACGATGACCCGCAAAAAGATCCAGGCAGGCAGCCAGTCCACCAGGCCATGGCCCAGCACCGCCGCCCCGACAATCCCGGCACAGGCCGAATAGGCACGGATATGCCCGACCCGGGCAATCAACCGGTGACCGATCTTGCCCCCCAGCACCAGACCAAAATAGTTGGCCGCCATCAACGCACCGACCCACAGGCTGTCGACATGGTCGGCCGCCAGGCGCAAGCCCAGGTAAGTACTCAGCAGGCCCGAGCCGATCAACATCATCAGCGAGGCAAAATACAGCGCTCGAAAGGGTTTCCAGATTTGGCGCATCGGCGTTCCGAGCGGCTCCTTGCGGTGAGAAACGGGCTATCCGAGAAGATAGCCCGAAGACGAAGGTTCGTCAGGCCTGGGCGGCCAGGACACGGCGCTCCCAGGGCGTAATTTCATCAAAGAAGCTGGTCAACTCCAGGGTCTTCGAAGCGACGTAGCCTTCGATGAACTCCTTGCCAAACAGTTCCTTCGCCAATTGGCTACGTTTCAGACGTTCGAGAGCGGCATGCAAGGTACACGGCAACGAAAGATTATCCGGCACCTCGAACTCGCCCTGGATCGCTGCGCTTGGCTCCAGCTCGTTTTCAATACCGTACAACCCCGCGGCCAGGCTCGCGGCGATCGCCAGATACGGATTTGCATCCGCCCCCGGCAAGCGGTTTTCGACCCGACGAGCGGCCGCCGAGCTGGCCGGAATACGCAAACCGGCCGCGCGATTGTCGTGGGACCAGCAGGCATTGTTGGGTGATGCGAACGGATGACACAAGCGCTGATAGGAATTGACGTTCGGCGCAAACAACGCGGTGAAATCCGCCATGCCGGCCTGCTGGCCGCCGATGAAGTGACGGAAGGTCGCGGTCGGTTCACCGGCCTCGTCGCTGAACACGTTACGTCCGCTGCCGATCTCGACGATGCTCTGGTGAATGTGCATCGAACTGCCCGGCGTGTGCGCCAGCGGCTTGGCCATGCAGACCACGGTCAGGCCGTGCTTGAGCGCAACTTCCTTGAGCAGATGCTTGAACAGGAACGTCTGGTCGGCCAGCAGCAGCGGATCGCCGTGCAGCAGATTGATCTCGAACTGGCTGACGCCCATCTCGTGCATGAACGTATCGCGCGGCAAACCGAGCGCGGCCATGCATTCGTAGACTTCACTGAAGAACGGTCGCAAGCCGTTATTGGAACTGACGCTGAACGCCGAACAACCGTCCTCGCGCCGACCGTCCAGGCCCAGCGGTGGCTGGAAGGGTTGCGTCGGGTCGGTATTGGGCGCGAAGACAAAGAATTCCAGTTCGGTCGCGACCACGGGCGCCAGACCACGTGCCGCGTAACGGGCGATCACCGCCTTGAGTTGGCCACGGGTCGACAGGCTCGAGCTTTCGCCCGTCAGTTCGTCGGCGTCGCAAATGGCGAGGGCTCGTGGTTGCTGGCTCCACGGCAAACGGTGAATCTGCGCAGGATCAGGCACCAGCGCCAGGTCGCCATCATCGCTGCCGTAGAAACGTGCTGGCGGATATCCGCCCATGATGCATTGCAGCAGCACACCCCGCGCCATCTGCAACCGCCGTCCTTCGAGAAAACCCTCGGCTGTCATGACCTTGCCACGGGGCACGCCGTTCAGGTCCGGCGTAACACATTCAATCTCATCAATGCCCGTCAGTCGCTGTGCGAGTGAGCGCTGGCCATCGGTTGTCATGACGCAATCCTTTGTTGTTGTGCAAGCCGCGAACGGCGACCGTACAAAATAGGCTCCGCCTGTTCGGAATATCAAGCACCGTACACAAAAATGCCTGCAGGGCGTGCATTCAGGGGAGATAAAGGCTGAACACGCCGCCGCCCAACGGGCCGCCATTGCTGATTTCGGTGCGCCCGCCGATGCCGTTGCGCTGATGCAACGCGGCAATCCGCCCGGCGAAATACAGACCCAGCCCGGTGCTGCCACTGCTGTGGTTGATGCCCTGCACGTAGTCGGCCTGACGCTCGATCATCTGGGCCGGGTAGCCTTCGCCGTCGTCGTTGATCGTCAGCACCAGTTGCCCGGCCTCATCGCTGACGCTGATCAACACCGCATGGCGGGCATAACGGATGGCGTTGGTGATGCAATTGCCCAGCACCGACGCAATCAGTTCCCGGTCGAAGAAACCCAGCGGGCTCAGCGGGTCCACTTCGTAAGTCGCCATGATGCCGCGACTGGCGAAAACGTCCTGGTGGCAGGCCAGTTGCGCTTCGATAAAGTCATCGAGCTCGTGATAGGCCGGTTGCAACGGCATCTGATTGACGCCGAGTTTGTATAGCCCCAGCAACTGCACGAGCATGCCGTTGAGGTGGGCGAACTCGAATTCGATCACGCCCTGTTCCGGGGTGTGCCGCGCCGGGTCGGGCAAGCGCGCCAGCCATTGGCTGTGGGCCTGCATCAACATCGCCAGCGAGTTCTTCATGTCGTGTACGGTGGAAGCGATCACCGTGGAGAAATCCAGTGCAGGGTTGTCTTGGTTCATCCGCTGAACGCCTTGATTTTCAGTTTCTGATAACGCGCATACCGCGCGTCAGTGTCAGGCATCAGGCCGACCGTTTTCAGGCAGGCCCGACATTCTTCAAGCTCCGCCGACGGAACGCTGGTGTCGGTGCCGTGCAGCAGCGACTGCGCCATGTTCAGCGCGATACTGATGTTTTTCGGTTGCATCGCCAGGGCTTTGCGGAACGCCGCCCGCGCCTCCACCAGGTTGCCGGTCTTGTACACCCGCACGCCTTGACGGTTGAGCTCCGCCGCATCGTTGCCGGAGTTGAGGATGGTCGGGTCGTCGGTCAGTTTGGCGATGCTTTTCATCACGGTCGGATCGTCGCCGTAGATTTCCACGCAGTTTTTCAGCATCGAGGCGCCGGCATCGGCCTGCCCGAGCATTTGCAACTGCTTGGCCACCAACAGTGCGGCTTCGGCACTCATGAACTGCTCCATGCCATCAAGGCGCAACATCGCTTGCTCGGTGAGCTTTTCCGCGGTTTCGGCGTCGTTGAGCAAGAGGCTGGTGGCCTTCATCAACCGCGCACGAATCTGCAGGCCCGGGTCGGAAGGGTTTTCCTTGGCCACGGCGCTCAGCGTGGTGTTGATCTCCAGCCGCGTGCGGGTATCCAGGCCTTTTTCGCTGCCCTTGCTGATCAAGGCGTGTGCCAGGCCGAGGTTGCTTTCAGCGTCCTTGAAGCGTGACTGCGCACCTTGGCTGACAGCCTGTCGATAAGCCTTGGACGCCGTGTCGAAATCTTCGTTGGTCATTGCCAACTTGCCCAGCAACGCCTGGCGACGCACGGCCAGCGGCGATAAGCGAATCGCCTCCTCCAATACTTGCTGCGCGGCCTTGGTGTCGCCTTCGGCGACCAGCACATCCGCCATACCGTCGTACAGCGCCGGCATCATCGGGAACACTTTCAGGGCTTTTTCGTAGACGCCCTTGGCCTGACTGACCTGACCGCGCTTGAACAGCAACTGGCCCAACCCGGCAAACGCCCACGGCAAAGGCCGATCAGCAATGATGCTGTCGTAGAGACGCTCCAGCGCCTCATTCTGATTCAAGTCACGCAGGGCATCGGCGCGGTAGCGCAGGCACAGCGGCGAATAGCGGATGTCCTGTTTGCACAGCGCGATACAGGCATTGAGCACTTCAACCGGCTTGCCGCGATCCAGCGCCTGCAGGATCGGCTTGAGCAGGGTCTTGCGCTGCTCCAGACGCTCAAGGCGCTGGGCCAGGCCCGAGCGGTTGAACGGTTTGGTCAGGTAGGCATCGGGCTCATGCTCCAGGGCGCTGAGCACCATCGCCTGGCTGGTCTCGGCGGTGACCATGACAAACACGGCTTCATGGCTGATCAGCTTCTCGACCATCAGGTCTTCGAGTACCTGCTGACCATTCTTCTTGCCGTCGCCGAGGTGGAAATCCTGCAGGATGAAATCGTAGGACTTCTGCGAACACATGCGCAGCGCCTGCTCGCCGGTGTCGGCGGTATCCACGTCCTTGACGCCCAGCTCACGCAGCATGGAACGGACCGAACTGCGGAAATCGGAGAAATCATCGACGATCAGAAAACGCTTTTGGTGATACGACAGCATCGAAGATTTCCAGGCAATTTTAAGAAGAAGATTATGACTGTCCGGGTTATCGGCCAGCAGGGCCATTCACTTGAAGAAAAGGGAATGCTATTACGCGCCCGGAGTCCAAATCTCAAAGGCTTATGCAGGCGCGCTAAATAATTGAAGGCGATATCGAGAAACGGGATTATCCTGATTTATTGCATAGCGTCAGCCTCCGCTTCGGATCAGGACGCTCCCGTCGTTGGTACAGGCAGAAGTTATGACCACCACCCCCAATCGCCCGGCATCTCATAAAGAGCAAAAGGCCTCGCGTCCCAGCACCCTGGACTTTCCGGTGGTGGGCATTGGCGCGTCGGCGGGCGGTCTGCAAGCTATCAAGTTGTTCTTCGAAAACATGCCGCAGGACAACGGCATGGCGTTCGTGATCATTCTGCATCTGTCCCCCGATCACCAGAGCATCGCTGACCGGATCATCCAGGAATCGACGCGGATGCCAGTCCTGCAGGTCAGCAAAACGGTGTCCATCGAGAAAAACCACGTATACGTCATTTCACCGGCGCAACGCCTGTCGATGAACGACGGTTTACTGGAAGTCAGTGCCTGCGAGACCCGGGAATCGCGTCATGCCTCGATTGACCTGTTCTTCCGCGACCTGGCGAATGTGCACCGGGAACGGGCTTTCTGCGTGGTGCTGTCGGGCACCGGTTCCGACGGTGCTGTCGGCCTGTCGCGGATCAAGGAACAGGGCGGCGTCACGCTGGCCCAGGCGCCGCAAGACGCCGAGTTCGACGGCATGCCCCGCGCCGCCATCGACACCGGGATGGTGGACTTGGTCTTGCCGGTCGTTGAAATGCCGCAAAAGCTGCTGGAGCTGTGGCGCAACTCCCAGGAAATCAGCTTGCCCACCGCCAACGACCCCGAACTTCAGACCATTGCCGCCGTTTCCGAACGTGAAGCGCTGATAGCCGAACAATTGCTGCACGACGTTCTCATCCAGTTGCGCACCGGCACCGGCCATGATTTCAAGCACTACAAACGCGCCACGGTGTTGCGCCGGATCGAACGGCGGATGCAGGTCACGGCCCAGCCGGACCTGGCCGCCTACTACCGTTACCTGCAAGACAACCCGGAAGAAACCAAGGCCTTGCTCGGCGACATGCTGATCGGCGTGACCAACTTTTTCCGCGACCGGGAAGCCTTCGAAGCGCTGGAGCGCGATGTCGTGCCGCAACTGGTCAGCGCCGCCGTGTCAGCGCACCCCGAAAAAGAAGAAATTCGAGTCTGGTCCGCCGGCTGCTCCACCGGTGAAGAAGCCTACAGCCTGGCCATGTTGCTCAGTGATCAGCTGCAACTCGATGCCAGCGCGGCGTCGATGCAGCTGTTTGCCACCGACATCGATGAACGCGCCATCAGCGTCGGTCGGGCCGGCCTGTACCCGCAAGCGATCGTGACCGACGTGCCGCCAACGCGACTGCGGCATTACTTCCTCAAGGAAGATGACCACTATCGGATCCGCAAGGAAATCCGCGAAAAAGTCCTGTTCGCCAAACACAGCCTGCTGTCCGATCCGCCGTTCTCGCAGATCGACCTGATCGTGTGCCGCAACCTGTTGATCTACCTGGATCGCGAAGTGCAGCGTGAAATCCTGCAGATGTTCCACTTTGCCCTGCGCCCTGGCGGCTTCCTGTTTCTCGGCTCCTCCGAGAGCGCAGATGCCTGCCACGAACTGTTCGCCCCGGTGGACAAGCGTAACCGGATCTTCCGTGCCAAGACCGGCACGGCCAACAGCCGTCGCACCCCGACCATGCCCCGTGGCGGCTACGTGCGAACCAACATTTCCCAACAGCCTGCGCAAAACAGCGTGCAGCGTAAATTGTCTTTCGCTGATATCCATCAACGCGCCTTAGAGCAGTCTGCGCCACCGAGTGTGATCGTCGATGCCAACGCCGACATTCTGCACATGAGCGAAAGTGCCGGGCGTTTCCTGCGGCATGTCGGTGGCGAGCTGTCGCGCAACCTGCTGACGCTGATCCTGCCGGACCTGCGTCTGGAGCTGCGCACCACGCTGTTCCAGGTCCAGCAAAGCGCGCTGCCGGTCAAATCCCGTGAGGTGCCGATCAAGCGTGATGACCGGCGTTACCTGATCAATCTGGTCGCTCATCCCTACAAGGATGAAGGTTCGGACAGCGAGTACGTGCTGGTGATTTTCGAAGAGGTCGAAGTCGACCCTTCCGAGCTGGCAGCGACCACCGTGCTGCAGAACGAAAACCAGGTGCTGTCCAACCTCGAGCGCGAACTGCAGCGCACCAAGCTGCACCTGCAGGACACCATCGAACAGTCGGAAGTCTCCAGCGAAGAGCTCAAGGCGTCCAACGAGGAAATGCAGGCGATCAACGAAGAACTGCGCTCGGCCACCGAAGAACTGGAAACCAGCAAGGAAGAGCTGCAATCGATCAACGAAGAGTTGCTGACGGTCAATTTCGAGCTGAAAACCAAAGTCGAAGAAACCGACAAGATCAACGACTACCTGACCAACCTGATCGCCTCCACCGACATTGCCACGGTGTTTGTCGACCGCGCCATGCGCATCAAGTGGTTCACCCCGCGCGCCACCGACATTTTCAGCATGTTGCCGGTAGACACCGGGCGCTCCCTGCTCGACATCACCCATCGCCTGGATTACGACAACCTGGCCAGTGACGCGACGCAGGTGTTCGAATCGCTAAAAATGATCGAACGCGAAGTCAGCAGTACCGACAACCGCTGGTACATCGCCCGTCTGTTGCCCTACCGCTCCAGCGAAGACCACATCGACGGCACCGTGCTGACCTTCATCGACATCACCAAACGTCGAGCGGCCGAGGAAGAGTTGCGCCAGGGCGAAGAGCGCATGCGCCTGGTCGCCGAAAGCACCCGCGACTACGCGATTATTACCCTCGATGAACAGGGCGTGATCACCAGCTGGAACAAAGGCGCCGAGTTGATTTTCGGCTACAGCAAGGCCGAGGCCGAGGGCGCTTACTACGACTTCATCTTCTCCCCCGAGGACCGCGCGGCGGGCGTGCCGGAAAACGAATTGCTGGCCGTGCGCACCCATGGCCGCAGCGAAGATGAACGTTGGCATCAACACAAGGATGGCAGCCGCTTCTTTTGTAGCGGCGAAGTGACCCTGCTCAGGGGCGACAACCTTCAGGGCTATGTGAAAATTGCCCGTGACCTGACCGGTCACAAACGCCAGCACGAAGCACAAAGCCAGGAATTGGCGGAAACCCGCAACACCAATTACCTCAAGGATGAGTTCTTCGCGGTCATGTCCCACGAACTCAAGCATCCGCTGAACCTGATCCAGCTCAACGCCGAGCTGCTGCGGCGCCTGCCGGTGACCAAGTCGCTGGCTCCGGCGGCCAAGGCGGTGAACACCATTTGCGACGCGGTCACCAGCCAGGCGCGGATCATCGACGATCTGCTGGATGTCGCCCGGGTCCGGACCGGCAAGCTCAAGCTGCAACCGGTCGCCGTCGACCTCGCCAGTGTGCTGCGCGATGTCCATACCGTCGTGCTGAATGACCAGCATGACGTCACTGTTGAACTGCTGGTGCCGTCCGACGCGTTAATGGTCCAGGCCGACCCGACGCGCCTTGAACAAATCATCTGGAACCTGGTGAACAACGCCCTGAAATTCACTCCACCCAAGGGCCGCGTGCAACTGATCGCCAGCCAGTCCGGGGACATGGCGCGGCTCGATATCAAAGACAACGGCGCCGGCATCGCCCCGGAAAACCTCGAGCATGTGTTTGACCTGTTCAGCCAGGCTGAAAAACAACACATCACTCACAACCGCGAAGGGCTGGGAATTGGCCTGTCGCTGGTGCGTCAGCTGACCGAGGCGCAACACGGCTCGGTCGAGGTGAGCTCTGGCGGGAGCGGCACAGGCTGTACGTTCACCGTCTACTTGCCCTTGGCCAGGGCCCATGGCGAAGTACAGCCCGCTGCGTGCGCGGAAGATGTTTCCGGAAGACTCAGCGGCTTGACGATCCTGTTGGTGGACGACTCCGCAGACGTGCTGGAAACCCTGAAAATGCTGCTGGAGATGGAAGATGCGCAGGTGATTGCCTTTGACCGGCCGGTGGCAGCGCTGGACGCGGCGAAAAGCACGCGGTTCGACCTGATCATCTCTGACCTCGGCATGCCGGTCATGAACGGGCACGAGCTGATGAGTGCACTGCGTCAGTTGCCGCTCGCGAAGGATGTACCGGCCATTGCCCTGACCGGCTATGGCGCCAACAGCGACATTCAGAAATCGCGGCAATCAGGCTTTGACCAGCACATCGGCAAACCGGTGTCCTACGATGACCTGATCAGCACCATCGAGACGCTCCGACGCCAGCGCTGAGTCGCGTTCAGTTCAGATAGGCGCGCTGCACACAGGCGCGCCGGTCGATCGCCTGCCTGAGCCGTTCCTTGTGATCGGCCCAGACCCCGGGATCGACCTTGTTGGAGCGCATCAATGCGAGCATGGCCTCCTTGGCGGCCAGGTACTCTGACCAGGCATCATCAGACCTGAGCTTCAAGCGCTCACGCTCGGTCATCTCCATCCGGCGCAACGCGATGACCGACTCATCGGTAATCACCGGACTCAACGTCAGCTGCACACGGTGCGGCGCAACGAACGCCTGAGTGTCCGCCACAACCTCCCTCGCCCGCTGGGTGCCCCACTTCAATGCTGCGCAGTAATGCTCACCGACGCTGCGTTCATGATGTTCCTCGCAGATCGGCCAGCCATCAGCGCCATAGATACCTAGAAAAACCTGGGTAACCCCTTCAACACTGACCCGCGCATGCACCTCGATTTGCACGCCATTGCCCAGCACCTCTTCGTGGGTGTGCAGAGGGAGTCTCGTGTTGGTCCATAACCAGAACTGGGCGCCTCTGCGTCGCATCGATTTCGCTCCTTGAGTGGTCTCTGGAGTAAGGCACAGCAACGCGCGCCTTTCCAATGTCGATCGTCGGGTGATTGCCCATGAAAAAGCCCCGCCGGATGCAAGATCCTGGCGGGGCTTTTTTGACAGCCGAAGGGCTGGAATAGGATGGTGTCCCAGGGCAGGTTCGAACTGCCAACCTTCCCCTTAGGAGGGGGATGCTCTATCCAATTGAGCTACTGAGACACAAGTCGTCCGCGAGAAAACGCGGCGCGATGGACGGCGTGCATGTTAACGGGCGGGTCTGCGTTTGTCATGTCGTCCTTAGCGCTTTTTAAGTGTAGGCAGGTGCCCCTTGAACGCGAGGGATTTGTTTACCGTGCAAATTGCATCACCGCAAAAAGCCATCATTGCAAATTGCAATGAAGGAGTCCCTGGCAGATATCCTAATTTATTGTTTTTAAAGGATTTAATAGACGTTAGACTCTTGGCACGTCGGCTGCTTTAGCTGTTCTCAAAGAACAACGGAGGCCAGCCTCATGAACCGTGCCCTTTTACTCTCGAATGCGATCGCTCTGGCGGTCTTGCTGGGTTTTCACTTTTTCCCCGAGAGCAGCGCCGAGATGGTCGCCCAACGCATGCCCCATTACCTTCAAGTGCAAAGGGCGCCGCAATTGGCGGTGCTGAGTGATCAGCATGGCTTTGTCGGTCAGGAAGTGAGCCAGGAGAATATCCTGCTGCCGGCGCAGTCTTCCGAACGCCTGGTATTTTGAACAACCCCCATCAGGAGCACAGCATGTCCAAATCAGCCGCAGGATTTTTCGTCCTTGCCCTACTGAGTGGCATTCTTCATTTGTCACTGGTCCAGGACTCGGTGGTCACCCTGCCCCTGATCGCCTGCGGCGTTTTCAGCACGCTGTTCCTGCTGGCGCTGGTCGCTGGCCGCAAGATCAAGTTTGACCCGGTCTTGCGCTGACTCTCAGCAGATTCAACACAAGGGCCGGCCAGCGCGAAGCCGTCCTTCTTCATCATCCGCCCCCCCCTTCGCAGCATTAAGCGTGCAGACGACTTTGAGCTACCTCAATGAGACTGTCCCGGCCGGACCCGTACGGCCCACCAGGTAAATCAGTTTGCCATCCATCCTGAAATAGCCCTCCATGCAGTGGATGCCACTAGTAAATCGGCCATTTGCCACTATCCTGTACAAGGTAAGGAATCGTGATCGACTCCGCATGACATGTACCTTCAGGTGTCTTTGATATTACCTGTCGGGTAACAGGACGCGGCCAGCGATACGGACGGGGCAGACTTTTCAAACCAGTCCGCATTTCTGATAATTGGTGCTGGCATAACGCCGGCATCCAGTTCAATATTTGTCACAGAATTGACGCCAATGAACTGGCTACTTTGAGGCATGATGCGAGCCTCTATCAATTCAGGTTGAACATTTGGCCAGAGTCCTTGTCCTATCAGACATCTGCGGCCAATCCCGAGAACCGCTCCCCTGAACTAACCGGTTAAATATATGCGCCCATTGAAACAGGCAATTTATTCCAGCCGTACGGCTGACAAGTTCGTCGTACGTCTGCCAGACGGAATGCGTGAACGCATTGCCGAGGTGGCTCGCAATCATCATCGCAGCATGAACTCCGAAATCATTGCGCGCCTTGAGCAGAGTCTTATTCAGGAAGGCGCACTGGGCGAAGAGTTGAGCATGCGCCTGGACAGCCCGGAGCTGTCACTGCACGAACGCGAACTGCTGCAACGCTTCCGCCAACTTTCCCATCGTCAGCAAAACGCACTTGTTTCGCTGATTGCCCATGACGCCGAAATGGCCGCAGACGCCTCCTGATTCATCCGAAAGCTCAAGCCAGCTGATTGCTGGCTTTTTTTTGCCTGAAATTCAGGCAAAAAAAACCCGCCGATGGCGGGTTTTTTTACGTCTGGAAATCAGAGCAGGAAGATGGTCGCCAGCCCCAGGAAGATGAAGAAGCCGCCACTGTCGGTCATGGCGGTGATCATCACGCTGGCGCCCATCGCCGGATCGCGCCCCATCTTCGCAAGGGTCATGGGGATCAACACTCCCATCAACGCCGCCAGCAACAGGTTAAGCGTCATGGCGGCGGTCATCACCACACCAAGCGACCAGCTGCCATACAGCATGTAGGCGACAACACCGATCACCCCGCCCCACACCAGGCCATTGATCAGGCCGACGGCCAACTCTTTGCGCATCAGGCGTGACGTGTTGCCGGTGCTCACCTGGTCCAGCGCCATGGCGCGAACGATCATGGTGATGGTCTGGTTACCCGAGTTACCACCGATGCCCGCCACGATCGGCATCAATGCCGCCAGCGCCACCAGCTTCTCGATCGAGCCTTCGAACAAACCGATCACGCGGGAGGCAATGAACGCGGTGATCAGGTTCACCGCCAGCCAGGCCCAGCGGTTACGCAGGGATTTCCAGACCGACGCGAAAATATCTTCTTCTTCGCGCAGACCCGCCATGTTGAGAACTTCGTTTTCGCTCTCTTCACGAATCAGGTCGACCATTTCATCGATGGTCAGACGGCCGATCAGCTTGCCGTTCTTGTCGACAACGGGCGCCGAGATCAAGTCGTAACGTTCGAACGCCTGTGCGGCATCGTAGGCATCTTCGTCCGGGTGAAAACTCACCGGATCACTGGCCATGACTTCCGAAACCTGTTTTTCCGGGTCGTTGACCAACAGACGCTTGATTGGCAACACGCCCTTGAGCACGCCGTCGTAATCGACCACAAACAGTTTGTCAGTGTGGCCTGGCAGCTCTTTGAGGCGGCGCAGGTAGCGCAAGACCACTTCGAGACTGACATCCTCACGGATCGTCACCATCTCGAAGTCCATCAGCGCACCGACCTGCTCCTCGTCATAGGACAACGCGGAGCGAACGCGCTCACGCTGCTGACCATCGAGGGTTTCCATCAGCTCGTGGACGACGTCTCGCGGCAGCTCGGAGGCCAGGTCAGCGAGTTCGTCGGCATCCATGTCCCTGGCGGCAGCCAGGAGTTCGTGATCGTCCATGTCGGCGATCAGGGTTTCACGCACCGAGTCGGAAACTTCGAGCAGGATGTCGCCGTCGCGGTCAGCCTTGACCAATTGCCAGAGCGTCAGACGGTCGTCCAGCGGCAAGGCTTCAAGGATGTAGGCGACGTCGGCGGAGTGCAGGTCATCGAGCTTGCGTTGCAGCTCGACGAGGTTTTGCCGGTGGACCAGGTTCTCGACCCGGTCATGATGCGGGCCTTCCTGGCGATGAGTCAGGTCTTCGACCACCCGCTGACGCTGCAACAGCTCAACGACTTGAGCGAGGCGGTCCTGCAGGCTTTCTTGCGTTTTCTTTACTTCAACTTCGGACATAGGCGAACTCCACTCCCAGCAGCGGGGCACGCCGGAAGGATCAATCAGTCAATTCATGATTGGAAAAACGGTTTACTGAGTTACTACTGGGTAAGTCCATGGAGGTATTCCACAAGCCCCGGCGGGGCTGACGGGCGCAATGATACACCGCCCGACGGTTTTAAACGTTAAAAAATCTCGGCTGAAACAAGCGCTTGCGAGACAAACCTGAGCGCCATCCTGATCCATGAAAATGCGACGACTCATTCCGAAAAGAAAACACACCACCACTGAAAAATGTAGCGGCTACCCTTGAGTCAGACCGTCATGGAGGACGTTTGATGCTATTGAGTACACAGTATTTTTTGCTGACCGCCCTGCTCTGCCTGCCGCTCGAGGCATTTGCTGTAACCGTTCACCGATGTGAAGCAGCCAATGGCCGCATTACCTTCACCACATTGGGCTGTGCGACGGATGACAGCCTTTCGCTCCAGGATGTGCGCACCTTTACTCCTGGCAGCACGGTGGCCCTTATGCCGGAAGCGGACACGCGCGAAACATCAGGTATGAAAATCAAAAGGAGGGAGCCGACGGTCGTCGGCCAGACCGAGGATAAATGCGGGAACGTGATTAACGCACGGGAGCGACGGGAAGCGATCATCAATCAACGGGTGGTTGCCGGCATGAGCCAGCAGGATGTCGAAAGCGCACTCGGCAAACCTGACAAGATCACGGTTCGCAATTCGACCACAAGCTACCGTTACGACACCAAGCGGGGCCGCAGTGCTCAGGTCGAGTTCGATGAGAAAGGATGCACCAAGGGAAAAGCCAAATCCCGGACGGCAAAAAGCCCGCGTTAAACGCGGGCTTTTTGGTGTTTGGTGCACTCGACAGGATTCGAACCTGTGACCGCTCGGTTCGTAGCCGAGTACTCTATCCAGCTGAGCTACGAGTGCAATTTGTGTTTTTAGACCAGATCACAACTGGTTGAAGCAGAGTAGCTCACATTACTGCAAACAACTCTTAAATGGTGCACTCGACAGGATTCGAACCTGTGACCGCTCGGTTCGTAGCCGAGTACTCTATCCAGCTGAGCTACGAGTGCATTTGTTGCCGCGCATTATAGGCCGTTGAATCTTTTTGTAAAGCGCTTTTTCTAGTAATTTCAACAACTTACCGAAGAAGCCAGATTACAACGTACTACGCAAATAATGGCGGAGAACGGGGGATTCGAACCCCCGACACCCTTTTGAGGTGTACTCCCTTAGCAGGGGAGCGCCTTCGGCCACTCGGCCAGCTCTCCGCAACACGGGGCGTATATTAACCAGCTTCTTCCCCGTTTGCAAACATAAAAAACGATAAAAATTAATGGCTTGGTTCTTCGTCCTTCTCTTTCTTTATACGCAGGTAAATTTCCTCACGGTGGACCGCAACCTCTTTCGGGGCGTTGACACCGATACGCACTTGATTTCCTTTAACGCCGAGCACGGTCACGGTGATTTCGCCATCACCAATAATCAGGCTTTCTGCGCACCGACGAGTCAGAATCAGCATACCTTTCTCCTCACGCATTTCATTTCAGGGACAACAGTCTGCAAAAAAAAGGCACTCGACCTACAACCTGAGCGGTCGCAGCCCTACATGCCTGAGTATTGACTAGCGCGGACAAAAGAACAGTTTCGAGCCGCACCATTCAAAAAACAAAAGGGCGCGGTCAGACCGCGCCCTTCAGCAAACGCATCACTCGCCCTGACGGGCCGGCGCGTCCAGTTCGAAAGCCGTGTGCAGAGCGCGCACAGCCAGTTCCAGGTACTTCTCTTCGATCACCACGGAGACTTTGATTTCCGAGGTCGAGATCATCTGGATGTTGATGCTTTCTTTCGCCAGGGATTCGAACATGCGGCTGGCCACGCCTGCGTGGGAGCGCATGCCGACACCGACGATCGAGACCTTGGCGATCTTGATGTCGCCAACCACTTCACGGGCACCGATCTCGCGAGCGGTGTTTTCCAGCACGGTTTGCGCGGCCTGGAAGTCATTGCGGTGCACGGTGAAGGTGAAGTCGGTGGTGTTATCGTGCGCAACGTTCTGCACGATCATGTCGACTTCGATGTTCGCGGCGCTGATCGGGCCGAGAATCTTGAATGCAACGCCCGGGGTGTCTGGCACGCCACGGATGGTCAGCTTGGCTTCATCGCGGTTGAAAGCGATGCCGGAAATGATCGGCTGTTCCATGGTTTCCTCTTCATCAATAGTAATGAGGGTGCCCGGACCCTCCTTGAAGCTGTGCAGTACGCGCAGCGGAACGTTGTACTTGCCGGCGAACTCGACCGCACGGATCTGCAACACCTTGGAACCGAGACTGGCCATTTCCAGCATCTCTTCGAAGGTGATCTTGTCCAGGCGCTGAGCCACGGACACCACACGCGGGTCGGTGGTGTAGACGCCGTCGACATCGGTGTAGATCTGGCATTCGTCAGCCTTCAAGGCCGCTGCCAGCGCCACGCCGGTGGTGTCGGAACCGCCACGACCGAGGGTGGTGATGTTGCCGTGCTCGTCGACGCCCTGGAAACCGGCGACAACCACCACGCGACCTGCTTTCAGATCACCGCGAATCTTCTGGTCATCAATCTGCAAGATACGCGCTTTATTGTGTGCGCTGTCCGTCAGAATCCGCACCTGGTTGCCGGTGTAGGACACCGCTGGCACACCGCGCTTGATCAGCGCCATGGCCAACAGGGCAATCGTCACCTGCTCACCGGTGGAAACGATCACGTCCAGCTCACGCGGAACCGGCTGGCCGTCGCCACTGATTTGCTTGGCCAGATCGATCAGACGGTTGGTTTCGCCGCTCATTGCAGACAGCACAACCACCAGGTCATCGCCGGCATCGCGGAATTTCTTAACCTTGTCGGCGACCTGCTCGATTCTCTCGACAGTGCCGACCGAGGTGCCTCCAAATTTCTGTACGATCAAAGCCATTTCAAAGCCGCCTCTGCCCATGAAGGGCGCCCAAATAATCACTCAAACAGCGTTCCGGCCCACCACTAGACTGCGGGCCGGAGACGCTGCCTTATAGACCCTGCTCTACAAATGGAACGGTCAGGGCCAATGCAGCATCCAGTGCGCCAGCGTCAGTACCACCGCCCTGCGCCATGTCTGGACGACCACCGCCCTTCCCGCCCACTGCCGCAGCGGCTTGCTTCATCAAATCACCGGCTTTGAGTTGGCCAGTCAGGTCTTTGGTTACGCCTGCAACCAGAACGACCTTTTCCTCATGGACACTGCCGAGCAGGATCACTGCGCGGCCGAGTTTGTTTTTCAGTTGATCGACCAGCGCCAGCAGCGCCTTGGCATCCTGACCGTCCAGACGCACGGCCAGCACTTTCACACCCTTGACGTCCAGGGCAGAGGCCGACAGATCGTCGCCCGCCGCGCTGGCAGCCTTGGCCTGCAACTGCTCGAGTTGCTTCTCCAGCAGACGGTTGCGCTCCAGCACAGCCGACAGCTTGTCGATCAGGTTGTCGCGGCTGCCCTTGACCAGGTTGGCCGCTTCCTTGAGTTGTTCTTCGGCAGCGTTCAAGTATGCCAGCGCTGCTGCGCCGGTGACCGCTTCGATACGACGCACGCCAGAAGCCACGCCGCCTTCGCTGATGATTTTCAGCAGGCCGATGTCGCCGGTACGGTTGGCGTGGATGCCGCCACACAGCTCAACGGAGAAATCGCCGCCCATGCTCAGCACGCGCACGTTGTCGCCGTATTTCTCGCCGAACAGCGCCATGGCGCCTTTCTTCTTGGCGGTTTCGATGTCGGTTTCTTCGGTTTCAACGGCGGAGTTCTTGCGAATCTCGGCGTTGACGATGTCTTCCAGGGCCTTCAATTGCTCAGGCTTGATGGCTTCGAAATGGCTGAAGTCGAAGCGCAGGCGCTGACTGTCGACCAACGAGCCTTTCTGCTGAACGTGATCGCCCAGCACTTTACGCAAAGCGGCGTGCAGCAAGTGCGTTGCCGAGTGGTTCAGCGATGTGGCGTGACGCACGTCCGCTTCAACGTGGGTTTCAACCGGAGCACCAATCAACAGGCTGCCCGAGGCCAGTACGCCGTGGTGCAGGAACGCGCCGCCGGTTTTGGTGGTGTCGCGCACGTCGAAACGGCCGTTGCTCGATTGCAGGTAACCGCAATCGCCGATCTGACCACCGGATTCCGCGTAGAAAGGGGTCTGATCGAGAACGACCACGCCCTCTTCGCCTTCGCTCAGAACGTCGACCGACTGCCCGTCTTTATAGAGAGCAACGACTTTCGCCGAACCGCTGGTGGCTTTGTAACCGGTGAATTCGGTGGCCACGTCAACCTTGACCAGGCTGTTGTAGTCCATGCCGAACGAGCTGGCGGAACGCGCACGGACGCGCTGGGCTTCCATTTCGCGCTCGAAGCCTTCTTCGTCGATGGTCAGGCTGCGCTCGCGAGCGATGTCGCCGGTCAGGTCCATCGGGAAACCGTAGGTGTCGTAGAGTTTGAACACCACGTCGCCCGGCACCACGTCGCCTTTGAGTTCGGCCAGATCCTGCTCGAGGATTTTCAGGCCATGCTCCAGGGTCTTGGAGAATTGCTCTTCTTCGGCTTTCAGCACGCGCTCGATGTGAGCCTGCTGGGATTTCAGCTCAGGGAACGCTTCGCCCATTTCGGCGACCAGGGCCGCAACGATCTGGTAGAAGAAGCTGCCCTTGGCGCCCAGCTTGTTGCCGTGACGGCAGGCGCGACGGATGATCCGGCGCAGCACGTAGCCGCGGCCTTCGTTGGACGGCAACACGCCGTCGGCAATCAGGAAACCGCAGGAACGAATGTGGTCGGCCACGACTTTCAGGGAAGCCTGTGCGTCGTTGGTGCAACCGATGGCCTTGGCCGATGCGTTCAGCAGGCTCTGGAACAGGTCGATTTCATAGTTCGAGTGAACGTGCTGCAGCACGGCACTGATCCGTTCCAGGCCCATGCCGGTGTCGACCGACGGTGCTGGCAGCGGGTGCAACACGCCATCGGCGGTGCGGTTGAACTGCATGAACACGTTGTTCCAGATTTCGATGTAGCGGTCGCCGTCCTCTTCCGGCGAGCCCGGCGGGCCACCCCAGATGTCGGCGCCGTGATCGTAGAAAATCTCAGTGCAAGGGCCGCACGGGCCGGTATCGCCCATGGTCCAGAAGTTGTCGGACGCGTATGGCGCGCCTTTGTTGTCGCCGATGCGAACCATGCGCTCGGCGGGAACACCGATTTCCTTGGTCCAGATGTCGTAGGCCTCGTCATCGCTGGCGTAGACGGTGACCCAGAGCTTTTCTTTCGGCAGGTTCAGCCACTTGTCGGAGGTCAGGAAGTTCCAGGCGTAGGTGATCGCATCGCGCTTGAAGTAATCACCGAAACTGAAGTTACCCAGCATTTCGAAGAAGGTGTGGTGACGGGCGGTATAACCGACGTTTTCCAGGTCGTTGTGCTTGCCGCCGGCGCGCACGCATTTCTGGCTGGAGACGGCGCGGGTGTACGCGCGCTTTTCCTGGCCCAGGAAGCAGTCCTTGAACTGGTTCATCCCCGCGTTAGTGAACAGCAGGGTTGGGTCGTTGCCCGGAATCAAAGAGCTGGAGGCTACACGGGTGTGGCCTTGCTCTTCGAAGAAGCGAAGGAAGGCTTCACGGATTTCTGCGCTTTTCATTAGGTTCTTCCACGGAGGCTGCGGCCAAAGGCCTGTGCGAAACGTCAACAGACGAAGCGACGGCAAAGGGCCGCATTATATCGGCCCTGCGCGCGGGGTACAGCGTGTTTATACGATAGAAACGGTCAATTGGACGGCTAACGCGGTCAGTTGCGCGAAAACTCGACGAATGTCGCGATGACTTGCTCGATTTGCGCACGGCTGACGTCCATGTGCGTGACCATTCTAAGACGACTGGCGGCGCTGAGCTTGATCCCGCGCTCAGCGGCAAAGGCCTTGATCGCTTCGGCCTTGTCGCCCATTTGCACGTAAACCATGTTGGTCTGCACGGGTTCGACGTTGTAACCGGCGTCACGAAGTCCGTCCGCCAGGAATTGCGCGTTGGCATGGTCGTCGGCCAGACGCTGGACATTGTTATCCAGCGCGTACAAACCCGCCGCGGCCAGAAGACCCGCTTGACGCATCCCGCCGCCGACCATCTTGCGCAGGCGGCGCGCCTTGCCGATCAACTCGACCGAGCCGCACAACACCGAGCCGATCGGCGCGCCCAGGCCTTTGGACAAGCAGACCGACACTGAATCGAAATGCCGGGTGATCTCGCGGGCATCAACGCCCAGTTTCACCGCTGCGTTGTACAGCCGGGCGCCGTCCAGGTGCAGGGCCAGACCGTGTTCACAGGTGAAGCTGCGAGCCCGGGCCAGATACTCCAGCGGCAAGACCTTGCCCTGCATGGTGTTTTCCAGCGCCAGCAAGCGGGTACGAGCGAAATGGAAGTCGTCCGGCTTGATCGCTGCGGCGACCTGTTCCAGATCCAGCGAGCCATCGGCCTGCACTTCCAGCGGCTGAGGCTGGATCGAACCGAGCACTGCCGCACCGCCCCCTTCATACTTATAGGTGTGAGCCTGTTGGCCGACGATGTATTCGTCCCCGCGCTCACAGTGCGCCATCAAGCCCAGCAAGTTGCTCATGGTGCCCGTCGGCACGAACAGCGCCGCGGCAAAACCCAACCGATCGGCAAGCTCGGCTTCCAGTCGATTGACCGTCGGATCTTCGCCGTAGACGTCGTCACCGGTGGCCGCCCTGGCCATCGCGTCGAGCATCCCTGGAGTCGGCTGGGTGACGGTGTCGCTGCGAAGATCGATAACGCTCATGAATCTGGCCTCGGTAAGCAGGGGAAAATCCCGTTCAGGGGGGAATTACTGCGGCCTTGACGACGAATAATCAACCCTTGGGCGAGGAAAAGGCCGCTCAAGCGAGTGAAAAAGTCGATAACAATCATCAGATAGCCGCAATGCACAGGGGCGAAATATGTGTTAAAAACGCTGCGCCGCCAGACAATCTGACGGCAAAACGTTCTCAGGGCGGGGTGCAACTCCCCACCGGCGGTAATTGCGCGCAATGCGCATAGCCCGCGAGCGCTTGGCGACAGCACGGCTTTGGCGGTGACTGGCGACAAGGTCAGCAGACCCGGTGTGATCCCGGGGCCGACGGTCATAGTCCGGATGAAGAGAGAACGGGATTGGCGCCAAAGGGCCGTCCGCCGGCATTCGTGCGAGCGTGCGTACCCTTAAATCCCATTCGATTCATATGCCCTGTTTTTTACATAAACAGGAGTCAGAACATGCAACCCACCGCAATCGACAGCAAAAGCAAAAACCATCAGGGCGAGCGCGTTGCGTTCATCCAGGCCTGCTGGCACAAGGAAATCGTCGACCAGAGCCGTAAGGGCTTCGTCGCCGAAATGATTGCCCAGGGTTATCAGGAGTCGGAGATCGATTTCTTCGAAGTCGGCGGCGCCTTTGAAATTCCTTTGCACGCCAAACTGCTGGCCAAATCTGGTCGCTATGCCGGCATTGTTGCCGCTGGCCTGGTGGTCGATGGCGGGATCTACCGTCACGAATTCGTCGCCCAGTCGGTCATCAGCGGGCTGATGCAGGTTCAGCTGGAAACTGAAGTGCCGGTGTTCTCGGTGGTGTTGACCCCGCATCACTTCCACGCCGGTGAAGAACACCAGAAGTTCTTCTTCGATCACTTTGTGCACAAGGGTCAGGAAGCGGCGAAGACGTGTGCGGATACGCTGCAGAAGATGCGAGCCTTGCGTCGCAGTGAACACCGCGCAGTAGCGGTCTAAACACCGGACACAACTGTGGGAGCCAGCCTGCTGGCGATAGTGGTGTATCAGTCGACAACCAGAGTGACTGACACACTGCAATCGCTAGCAGGCTAGTTCCCACATTGGTTCTGCGGTGAATTCAGGCGAGGTTTTCGTCGGTAGTCGGCACGATCAGGATGCCGGCGCGCAGGCCATTTTTCACCTTGGGGTTCGGGAAGATGATCCGGGCGCCCTCTTCCTCGATGATCCAGCGGGTCTGGGCGATGTCTTCGGCCAGCAGATAGCCCACTTCCAGTTCCGAAAAGTTTTCAATATCCGCTGGCAGGTTCAAGCGGAAGCTGTCGCTGTGCTTGATGATTTCCCGCGCCACACTGAATAACTGCAACCCATCCAGCGCCGCATCGTTCGGTTCCGGCTCGGAGCCTTCGATGATCTGTTTGAGGCGGGTTTCCAGCAATGAGACGTTGACGCCATCGTTCTGCCCGAACGGCCGCGCCTTGCCCAACTCCAGGGTGAAAGATTCGGCGCCGAGCTTGTCGTAGGTGTAGGAACTGAAAACGATGGACGGCTTGTTTTGCAGCAGCACCGCCTCCATACCGGCGGCGCGCAGGCGTGCCAGCTCCTGACGGGAATGCTGGCGGCCTTCTTTCCATGGATACAGGGCGAACTGCTCGATTTTCGAGCCACGAATCGCCGTGTGCAGGTCGTAGTGCAGTCGCTCACGATCCGGCAGGCTGAAGAAACTGGCCGCCAGCCGCTCGAGTTCACAGGCGCGCAAAGCCTCGGAGCCACTGGTTTGTTCGTGACGGCCGTTGAACAGCCGGTTGACGTCCTGCTCGATAAAACGCTCGCCTCTGCGAATCGCGTCCGGGTTGCCGAACAGGAACAGAATGCGTGCACGCGGCTTCAAGTCGCCGCGGGCGATGTCATGCAGCAGGCGATCAAGCAACTCGATCGGCGCTGTTTCGTTGCCATGGATCCCGGCTGACAGCAGCAGGTCCAGGCCGTTGTCCCGAGCTTCAGGTGGCCGGACTTCCAGCGCACCTTCGCTCAACCAGCGCATCCGCACGCCTTCGACAGTCAGTTGAGTCTTCTCCGCCGGTTCGCGGCCGGCGAGGGTCAGTTCAAGCAGTTTGCCGAGGGCGAGCATAGAGCGGTTTCCTTAGTGGTCGTGTGCGCAATCCGGGCCGTGCACGTGGTCTTCGTCACCGACTTCAGCCGGTTCCATTTCCAGTTGCAGACTTACCAGATTAGTCGCCAATGGGCGCAGCAGCAGGTTGGCGTATTCAGCGTCACCTTCTTCGACGTCCACGCCGATCAGCAGTTGGCCGCGGCCATCTTGCTGAATCCACAGCTCTTTGCCTTGCCACAGGACCGCGACGCGGGTGCAGGAAGTTTCCAGTTGCGTGCCGTCGGTGTCTTCAAGGATCAGCTGCAGGGTATCGCTCATGTGTTTTACGCTCTCGGCTTTCAATTGATCTGGAATGGATAAACCGCGCCCAGTTTAAGGATTTGCGTCAGTTCATCCAGTGCCGTCCGGCACTCAAGCAGCAATTGCGGGTCCGCGAGATCGTTTTCGGTCATGCGGTCGCGGTAGTGCTTGTCGACCCATTCGGTCAACGTGCCGTACAACGGTGCCGTCATGATAACCCCTGGGTTGACGGCCGCCAGTTCGGTTTCATTCAATGCGACGCGCAGGCGCAGGCACGCGGGGCCACCGCCGTTCTGCATGCTTTGCTTCAAATCAAAAACTTTGACTTCGCGGATCAGGCCGCCAGAGCTGGTCAGGCCTTGCAGGTACTGCCAGACGCGCTCGTTGCCACGGCACTCTTCCGGCACGATCAACAGCATCGAGCCATCAGGACGCGACAGCAGCTGGCTGTTGAACAGGTAGGAACGCACCGCGTCTTCCACGGTGACCGCAGAACGCGGAACGCAGATCGACTGGAAATTCCCGCCGACCTTGGCCAGTTTGCCTTGCAGCTCGGCCAGCATCTGGTCGGTGTCGAGGAACGCATCCTCGTGATAGAACAGCACTTCGCCGTTACCCACCGCGATCACGTCGTTGTGGAACACGCCCTGATCGATCACCAAAGGGTTCTGCTGCCCGTAGACCACGCCGTCGTCGCTCAAGCCGTGCAGACGGGCAACCGCTTGCGACGCTTCGAGCGTCTGGCGCGCCGGGTACTTCTGCGGCGCTGGATAGCGGGTATCGAACGCACTGCGACCGAACACAAAGAACTCGACGCCGGCTTCACCGTATTCACGGCAGAAACGGGTGTGGTTGGCCGCGCCTTCATCACCGAACTGCGCCACGGCCGGCAACGCGGCGTGGTGAGCGAAGTGTTTCTGGTCCGCGAACATCGCGCCCAGCACGCGGCTGGTGGTCGGGTGTTCGATGCTGCGGTGGTATTTGCAGTTGAGGTTGGCGGCGGTGAAATGCACGCGACCGTCAGCGGTATCAGCGCTTGGGCTGACGGTGGCGGCGTTGGCCACCCACATGCTCGAGGCCGAGCAACTGGCGACCAGCAACGGCATTGCGTCTTTGGCAGCTCGCTCGATCACTTGCGCGTCGGTGCCGCTGAAGCCCAGGCGACGCAGGGCGGCCACGTCAGGACGCTCTTGTGGCGCCAGCACGCCTTGCTGAAAGCCCATTTCCATCAGCGCTTTCATTTTCGCCAGGCCTTGCAGCGCGGCTTCCTTCGGGTTCGAAGACTGCTGGCTGTTGCTCTGGGACGCTACGTTGCCGTAGGACAGGCCGCCGTAGTTATGGGTCGGCCCCACTAGACCGTCGAAATTGACTTCATAGGATTTCATCAGCGAGGCTCCACGAGAATCTGTTGTTATAGGCTTCAGTAACTAAATTTAAGACCCAGGCGCAGCCATCGCCAGCAGGCTGGCTCCCACAGGTTCGGGGGTGTCCACACATTTGGTGTACGACCCAATCACTGTGGGAGCCAGCCTGCTGGCGATGGGCATCACGCCATCTTCACGCCGGGCGTCAGGGCCGCAGGCAACACCAGACTCGGCGTTTCGAGCGAAGCCACCGGGTACGCGCAGTAATCTGCCGCGTAATAGGCGCTGGCGCGATGGTTGCCCGAGGCGCCGATGCCGCCGAACGGAGCGCTGCTCGCAGCACCGGTCAGCTGTTTGTTCCAGTTGACGATGCCGGCACGGCTTTCCAGCCAGAACTGCTGATAACGCGCTTCGGAATCCGACAGCAGACCGGCGGCCAGACCGTATTCGGTGTCGTTGGCTTCAGCGATCGCCGCTTCAAAATCAGCGTAGCGGATCACTTGCAGCAGCGGGCCGAACAGCTCTTCGTCAGGACGATCGGCCACGGCCGATACATCCAGAATGCCAGGGGTCAACAACGCGGCTTGCGCCTGAGGCTGAGTCATTTCCAGCAGCGCCACGGCGCCATTGGCCAGCAGATGCTCTTGGGCATCCATCAGCGCTTTCGCCGCACCGAGAGAAATCACCGAGCCCATGAACGGCGCCGGTTGCTGATCGAAGGCACCGACCTCAATGGTCGAGCTGACCGCCACCAGGCGCGCCAGCAGTGTGTCGCCCCAGGCGCCCTGCGGCACCAGCAAGCGGCGCGCACAGGTGCAACGCTGACCGGCGGAGATGAACGCCGACTGGATGATGGTGTAAACGGCAGCATCGAGATCAGCGACCTCATCGACCACCAGCGGGTTATTACCGCCCATCTCCAATGCCAGAATCTTGTCCGGACGACCGGCGAACTGCTGGTGCAGGTGATTGCCGGTGCGGCTCGAACCGGTGAAGAACAAGCCATCGATGCCCGGATTCGCCGCCAGGGCGATACCGGTTTCGCGCGCGCCTTGCAGCAGGTTCAACACGCCTGCCGGCAGGCCGGCTTCGATCCAGCACTTGACCGTCAATTCGGCGACTTTCGGGGTCAGTTCACTTGGCTTGAACAGCACACTGTTACCGGCCAGCAGCGCCGGTACGATGTGACCGTTGGGCAAGTGACCGGGGAAGTTGTAAGGACCGAACACCGCGACCACGCCATGCGGCTTGTGGCGCAACACGGCGGTGGCGTCGCCCAGCGGGCCGCTCTTCTCGCCGGTGCGTTCACGGTAGCTCTGCACCGAGATCGCGATCTTGTTGACCATGCTGGTCACTTCAGTCGCCGATTCCCACAGCGGTTTACCGGTTTCTTCACCGATGCAGCGCGCCAGTTCGTCAGCGTTGTTTTTCAGCGCGGCGGCAAAAGCCTCCAGCACGGCGATGCGTTCATCCAGGGTACGACGGGCCCAACCCGGAAACGCCTGACGCGCGGCTTGCACGGCGGACTCAACCTGAGCAGCGGTAGCGCCCTCGCCGGCCCACAGCACTTGCTGGGTCACCGGGTTCAGCGACTGGAAGGCTTCGCCCTGACCGGCCAACCATTCACCTGCGATGTATAGCGAATTCATTATTTCGACTCCCGAGCAGCAGACAACGGAACGGCGCGAACCTGATCGCCGGCGTTGAGTTGAAGACGTTTGGCGGTCAGCGGATCGACGACCAGCGTGCCGGCGGCGAAGCGTGCTGGCGCGGCAGTGATCCGGCAGTCCTCGCGCTTGCGGTTGTGAATCAGGAACGGCGTGGCGTCGTCACCCGGCGTGCCAATGGCCAACACCAGCGCCTGACTGTCGCGCACCGCGCGGATCTTGCCGGTTTCGCATTCCACCGCCGGGCCGGCGTCGAAGATGTCGACGTAGCCCTGGTAGCTGAAACCTTCGCTCTTGAGCATCGACAGCGCCGGCTCGGTGTCGGGGTGAACCTGACCGATCACGTTGCGCGCATCCGGCGAGAGGAAGCAGGTGTACAGCGGGAACTTCGGCATCAGTTCGGCGATGAACGCCTTGTTGCCCACGCCGGTCAGGTAATCGGCCTGGCTGAATTCCATCTTGAAGAAGTGTCGGCCCAGGCTTTCCCAGAACGGCGAACGCCCGGCTTCGTCGGACACGCCGCGCATCTCGGCGATGATCTTGTTGCCGAACAGCTGCGGGAACTCGGCGATGAACAGCATCCGCGCCTTGGCCAGCATGCGACCGTTGAGGCCCGTGCGGTAGTCGGCGTGCAGGAACAACGAGCACAGTTCGGAGTTGCCGGTCAGGTCGTTGGCCAGGAACAGCGTCGGGATCTCGCGATAGATGTTCAGCTCTTGGGACGCGCTGACCGTCAGGCCCACCCGGAAGTTGTACCAGGGCTCACGCAGACCGACGGCGCCGGCAATGGCGGAAATCCCCACCACACGACCGTTGTCATCTTCGAGCACGAACAGGTAGTCCGCATCGCCGCGCCCGGCTTCGCCGCGGAAGGTCTTCTCGGCCCAGCCGACCCGATGGGCCAGACGCTCTTCGTTGGCCGGCAAGGTGGTCAGGCCGGTGCCGGTGCTGCGGGCCAGGTCGATCAGAGCGGGTAAATCGCTGCTGCGTACGGGACGAACGATCATGCTATCTCCTCAAACGGGCCGCCAACGCCACCCGCGAAACTTCGCTGCTTTCTAGGCAATCAAACCGCTACAAGGCGCACGCTGGCACCTTCACCGACGCCCAGGGCTTCGGCTGCTTCCAGGTCCAGGGTCACCGGTTTGCCCGGCGCGTAATCGAGCTCGAGCAACACGGCGCGGTAATCCTGCAACTGGGCATTGGCCACCAGATATTGACGACCGGCGCCTTTGACCGGCTCACCGATTTTCACCGGGACCACACGGCTCTGGGCGATCGAACGGATCCCCGAGACACGTGCATGCAGGGTCGGGCCGCCGTCGAAAATGTCGATGTAGTGATCGGTCTCGAAGCCTTCGCGCATCAGGATGTCGAAAGTGATCTGCGCCCGGGGATGCACCTGGCCCATCGCTTCTTGCGCGGAGTCCGGCAGCAACGGCACGTAGATCGGGTAATGCGGCATCAGCTCGGCGAGGAAGGTGCGGCTCTTCAGACCGCACAGACGCTCGGCTTCAGCGTAGTTGAGGTCGAAGAAGTTACGGCCGATGGCATCCCAGAACGGTGAGTCGCCATTTTCGTCGCTGTAACCGACGATCTCGGTCACCACGGAATCGGCAAAGCGCTCCGGATGGCTGGCCACGAACAGCAAGCGACCACGGGAGTTGAGCTCGGCCCACGGCGAACCCACCAACTCGCGCTGCACGTAGAAACTGGTCAGCAAACTGTTGCCGGTCAGGTCGTGGCACTGGGAGAGCACGTGGATCTTGTTATGAATCTTCAGCTCGCGGGAAGCGTGCACGAAGGTTTCATTGCGGAAACTGTAGAACGGCTCCGAATAACCGGCCGACGCCACGATGGCCGAACAGCCCACCAGCTTGCCGGTGACGGAGTCTTCGAGGACGAAGAAATAGCTCTCTTCACCGTTGAAGCTGACTTCGGCGGAGAACGAAGCTTCGCTCGCGGCGATCTTGTCGCTCAGGCGTTCAACGTCATCCGGCAAGGAAGTGACACCAATCGGGCTGTCCGCAGCCAGACGCTGTACCTCGCCCAGATCAGCCATTTGCGCGGGGCGCATCACCAGCATGGTGTCACTCCTTAATCTCAGAACTTACAGAAGAAAAAATCCCGGGCTGCCCCTGAAACAACTCAGAGTCAACTGTGGGAGCTAGCCTGCTGGCGATATCGTCCTGTCAGGCAACAATGATGTTGGCTATCAGGCCCTCATCGCTAGCAGGCTAGCTCCCACACGTTTGATCCAGCCCGAAACAAAAATTTGGTTCGACGCCTGAAAATGTCAGGCGTCGAAGGGTCTATCAGGCTTGCGTCAGTTTCGCCGCAGCGCGCTCGAAACGGTCCAGGCCTTCATCGATGTCAGCATCTTCTACCACCAGGCTTGGCGCGAAACGCACCACGTCCGGGCCGGCTTGCAGGACCATCAGGCCTTCGCGCTCGGCAGCGTTGAAGATGTCCTTGGCCTTGCCTTTCCAGGCATCGCTCAGCACACAACCGATCAACAGGCCCATGCCGCGGACCTTGGTGAACAGGCCGTATTTCTCGCCGATCTGTTCCAGGCGCGCCTTGAACTTGTTGTGCTTGGCGTTGACGCCGGCCAGCACTTCAGGGGTGTTGATCACGTCAATCACCGCTTCGGCCACGGCGCACGCCAGCGGGTTGCCGCCGTAGGTGGTGCCGTGGGTGCCGACGACCAGATGTTTGGCCAGGTCTTCGGTGGTCAGCATGGCTGCGATAGGGAAACCGCCGCCCAGGCTCTTGGCGCTGGTCAGGATGTCCGGGATCACGCCGTATTGCTGGTAGGCGAACAACTTGCCGGTGCGGCCCATGCCGGTCTGCACTTCGTCGAAGATCAGCAGCGCGTTGTGTGCGGTGCAGAGGTCACGGGCGCCTTGCAGGTATTCGAGTTCGGCCGGGATGACACCGCTCTCGCCCTGGATCGGCTCCAGGACCACGGCGCAGGTCTTGTCGGAAATGGCGGCTTTCAGCGCGGCCAGATCGTTGTACGGCACGTGGGTGATGCCGGTGATTTTCGGACCGAAACCGTCGGAGTACTTCGACTGACCACCGACGTTCACGGTGAACAGGGTGCGGCCGTGGAAGCTGTTGAGCGCGGCGATGATTTCGTACTTCTCGCTGCCGAACCGGTCGAAACCGACACGACGGGCCAGCTTGAACGCGGCCTCGTTGGCTTCGGCGCCGGAGTTGCAGAAGAACGCACGCTCGGCAAAGGTCGCGTTGATCAGCTTATGCGCCAGGCGCAGGGCCGGCTCATTGGTGAACACGTTGGACACGTGCCACAGCTTGTTCGCCTGTTCGGTCAAGGCACTGACCAGCGCCGGGTGCGCATGGCCCAATACGTTAACGGCAATCCCGCCAGCGAAGTCGATCAGCTCGCGGCCAGACTGGTCCCACACGCGGGAACCGGCGCCACGCACAGGAATGAAGGCGGCAGGCGCATAGTTGGGAACCATTACCTGGTCGAAATCGGCGCGTTCTACCGCAGCGTGCTCAACGGACATCGGAGTCTCCTGAAAAGGAACACTCGCCTGAAACTGGCGAGCGATGGGGGGATTGTAAGGACAGTTTTCAGCCCGGCCTTGCCGCCAAGCGACAACTTCTTATAGCGCAAACCCCGGTTTTAGCCGGGTTTACGGCAATGCGACATATAGCGTCGCAAAGGCGCAGTTTAAACCGGCGGCACAGGTTATAGGCAGGCTTGTGAAGCGGTGCGGTAATTATGTACCGCACGCCATGCTTCATCGTCTGTTTTGCTGCGCGTCCATCCAAACGCTAAGGGATTAGCGCAATGACCCAGCATCACCCCGAGCTCACGGCTCAGCCAGACACGCATTTTCAGCATGTATTCCACAATCTGCCCGATTGGGTAATAACAGCATCGCCCGCCACCCGGCGCGCGCTCAAGAGCGCACCGCTGGATATTCCTGGCTGGCACACCACAGCAACCCGCCAACAGCATGAGGCACTGAAAGCAGCCAACACGCACTACCTGACCCAGCGCAACCACCTGGAATCCATGCTGGATAAATTGCAGAACGCCCGGGACTTTGCCGAACCGCTTCTGCAAGACGCATTGAGAACCCGGTACGGACTGGAACTGGACGTCAAGACGACCTTCCTGCGCCTGTACATCCCGCAGACCATTCCATGGTTCCCGATCAAGACCGGTGCAGCGCGCACCTGGACGGTATCGCTGCTCGACGCCGCCCTGCACAACTTTCAGGAGTCGGAAACCGAAACCGAGGCCTACGAATCAGCCTCGACGTTCATCACCGAACCCTCGCCCACGGGGCAATTCGAGACGTTACCGGCGATCAAGCGCCAACTCTCCATTCAGCACTTCACCCGGTTATGCAGAGAGCTGGATATCGGCGCTCGATACGAGACATACCTCAAGGAAAACCTGGGATTTACCAACCCGGTGGCGGCTGCCGTGTTGAAGTCGAGCGTGATCAAGACACACAAAGCCGCCCTGCTTTCAGCCCTGCAACTGGCCCAGCTCCGGGCCGACCTGCCGCAGGACGCCTGTCAGTCGATTCTCGACATTCTCGAGGGCCGGGAAAACGTGGGGCTGGACAACTGGCGACTGCACTGCCACGACCTGAAAATCATGTCTTCATTGCTGACGGGCATCGTCATTTTCGCACCGAGGCTTGAGCTCACCGCCCAGCGCTCGCGGATCATCGCCTACATCCCCGACGACCCGGAACATCCGCTCAAACAGTACCCCGACACCCTGGCGTTCATGACCGAGCTGACCCGCAAACTGCGCGCTCCGGCTTATCAGGCGTTCTTCAGCCGGTTCATCGATCATCAGGAACGAGGACACTTTTTCGCCGACCTCAACAGCCGTCTCAGCGCGGTCACCTGGCATGAACACCAGCGCGGTGATCCGCTGCCGAGCTGGCGCGATACCCCCATCGACACGCCCAACCTGCAGTTCTCGGTCAGTCAGATCAGTCACGACCTGGGGACACACCTCTACCAGCAGCAACTGAACAAGATCCTCAATGACGGGCGCACGCTTGCGGTCTCTACCGCCAGTGCCGACCGAGCGGCACGGTGGGCGGCATGGGACGCCTTCAGCAATATCGCCAAAAAGATCCTTGAAGTGGCGTCGTTCGCTGCCCTGCCTTTTGTGCCGTTTCTGGGCGAGATAATGCTGGGCTACATGGCCTACCAAGTGCTCGACGACGCCTTCGAAGGCATCATTGCCTGGGCCGAAGGCCTGAAAACCGAAGCGTTCGGGCACTTGATGACGATCGTTGAGACGGTGGTGGAACTCGGCACGTTCGTGGTGGGCGGCGCCATGGCAGCCAATGCGTTCAACGGCCTCATGTCTCGCGAGGCGGTGACGCTGATTTCCCCGCTCAAACCGGTCGAAACAGCCCCAGGCAAAACCCGATACTGGAAACAGGACCTGACCCCTTACGAACAGTCTGTTGATTTGCCGGACCCTGCCCCACGCGATCATCTCGGTTTATATCAACACGAGGGCAAAACCCTGGCTCGCGTTGAAGACAAGCTCTACTCGGTCAAGCTGGACAGCAAGACTGGCCGCTTTCAGATTCAACATCCGAACCGGGCCGATGCCTATCAGCCCGCTCTGCGCCACAACCATCATGGCGCCTGGCAGACCCTGCTGGAGCGACCGCTGACGTGGGACCGGGAAACCGTACTGCGCCGACTTGGCCAGAGCGTCGAGTCGTTCAACACTGCCGAGCGCGAGCAAATCCTGCAGATCAGCGGTTTTCACGACAACGTGTTGCGCGAGATGCATGTCGAGAATCAGCGCCCGCCTTCGCTTCTGACCGACACGATCAAGCGCCTCAACATCGACCGCGACATTCAGGCACTGGTCGAGCAGACCGGCAGCGAACATCCCGATCGCTATCAGGCGTTGAATCAGCGCTCATCGTTGTTCCAGTCTCGCTACCGCGAACTCGAAAAAACCGACGACCGCCATGTTCAACTGCTGCAAGGCGAAGTGCGCGGACTGCCCACGGATATCGCCCAAGAACTGGTGAGCAACGCAACCGGCACCGAGCTGAAACAAATGCACAGCGGGCGCTTGCCGCAACGGCTCAAGGATGTAGCACTGAAAGCCCTGGACGCGGTGCGTGTCGCCAGAGCCTACGAGGGGTTTTATCTGGAGGGCATGGAAACGGCGGATACCCATCGTCTGGCCCTGCACACGCTTGAGTCACTGCCCGGCTGGCCCGCTCGCCTGCGCATCGAGGTCAGGGAGTTTTCCCATGAAGGGACGTTGCGCGACAGCATCGGCGAACCCGACGCGCCCCTCCTCAGGACATTGGTGTACGCCGAGGACGGCACTTACAAGGTCCATGACAACACTGAACTGCCGGGCGACTTTTATCAGGCCATCCTTCAGGCATTGCCTGAAACGGAGCGCAACGCGATGGGCCTTTCTGTCGACGACGGGCCGATACTCAAACAACGCATTGTCCGGCAAGCACAGCACAAACCGGAGTTGCGCGCGCTTCTGGCCAAGCACCCCAACCGAAAACCCTTCTATGACCCGACGACCATGCGCCTGCCCGGAGGAACGGCGGGTTACCAACGCATCGGTCGCCCGACACCGACACTCAATGACAGGGTTCGCGAGGTGTATCCAGGCCTGCCCCAGGATGAAATCAGCGCCATCGTTGCCCGCTTGCAACGCCACCCCGATGGTGCTCGCGTGGAGCTTTCGCGCCTGCGCAATGAAATGGAACGGCTGCACGAGGATCTGGGCCGCTGGATAAACGAAGCGCCCACCGTCCACCCCGAAACCAGGCTTCCATTGAGCGAGTTGGAACAACAGGCCCAGCAGCACAACCGACGGTTGCTGGCCCATGAAATCCAGCGCGGCTGGCGCAGGCAGTCAGACCGGGACCTGGGCGCTGCGGACAGCAGTGACCGATACATACTGCGGTTCGCGGAACCGATTCTGGGTGACCTGCCGGTTCTGACGGCGGACTTCAGCCACGTTTCCCTGCTGGCCCTTGAAGGCAGTCGTGCAGAGCAAGGCATTCACGGGTTTCTGCAACGTTTCAATGACCTTCGTCGCCTCGATTTGCGCCGGTTTTCGATGACCACCCTGCCCGAGGCGATTCCACGGATGGCCAACCTCGATGCGTTGCTGCTCAACGACTGTGCAATCACGTTCGACGCCGCCACCTGGACAAGGCTGACGTCATTGAATAAACTGGTGATGCTGGACCTGTTCCGGAACCCATTCACCACGACACCCAGCATCGAGTTCATGCCGGAACTGGTGCACCTGGACCTGAGCGAAACAGGTCTGACTGAATTCCCCGCCAGCGCCATCACGCACCACGGGCTCGACACGCTCATGCTGATCGACAACCGAATCACCGAGCTGCCTGCCGGGTTGTTCGACAGCAAGGTCTACGACAAGCGTGGCATCCACCTCGCGGACAATCCGCTCGTCGACAGCGATCGACATCTCATCAAGCTGCATTACCTCGAAACCTCATACGATCTGGGTGTCTATGCCCCCGAGGCAGATATCGTGCGTGTCAGGGCGCTATACCCGAACATGGAGATCGAGCAGGCCAGCGATTTCGTCTACGAATTGCCGGGAACCCTGGAGGATGGCCGAGTAGAACTGACCAGGCTGGAAACAGAGCTCGCTCAATTGAGCAGCGACCTGGCGGCATGGACCACCGACCTGCCGCCGCTTCACCCACGCACGGGCGAACCGTTCAACGAACTCCAGGTGTCTGTCGAGCACGCCAACCGCAATGAATTCATGCAAACGCTGCAGCAATGCTGGCGGCATCAGAGCGAACTGGACGACTTCAATGAAGCGCTCGAGCCCACGTTTGATCTGATCATCAGTTCCCGGATAACGGGAGAGCTGCCCACCCTCAGCGCCGACTTCAGCCATGTCTCGACGCTGGAACTGCAAAGTGTCGATGGCGTGACCCGGATCGGCCACTTTCTCGACGCCTTCCCCAATCTCAAAAGCCTGAGACTGCGTGAGTGTGACCTCGGCACCCTTCCCGAGGCCGTGTTCAAGATGGGTCGACTGCGGTCACTGTCACTGTCTGACTGCCGCATCACTTTGTCAGCGGAATCGGCAAACGCATTGGCGGGAATGGAGCAGCTGGACTATCTGGACCTGAGCCTCAACCCTTTGGGTCGAGCACCCGATCTGAGTCAAATGAAGGAGCTCTCCACCGTCCTCCTTGCCGAGACCGGCATCACCGAATTGCCCCGAGGCCTGCTGCAGCTGGAGGAACTGGATTGGGCCGACCTGAGCGATAACGCCATCACCGACATCCCGAGCGACATCATGGAAGTGCCCGTGGAAGTGGCAGAGAACATCAGTCTTCGAGGCAATCCTTTTTCCGAGGAAAGCGTGTTACGGCTGATCGACTACTACCAGAGCACAGGCACGGATTTCGGTGTGGAAGAAGTGATCAATCGAGGTGAGATTCAGGTTTCATCCACGGAGGGGTCCGAAGTCGACGAGTAAGGCCGCCGTCAGCCTCGTTCCGATGGCACCGACGACAACTCGAACGGACTGCTGCTGCGCCGCTGGTTGCGATCTTCCCGCGGCGTGGCGCCGAAGAAGTTGCGGTAGGCACTGGAGAAATGCGGCCCCGAAGAGAAGCCACACGACAGGCCGATCTGAATGATCGACTTGCTGGTTTGCATCAACATCTGCCGGGCCTTGTTCAAACGCAGTTCCAGGTAGTACTGGCTCGGCACCCGGTTGAGGTATTGCTTGAAGATGCGCTCCAGCTGCCGACGGGACACGCACACATGCTGGGCGATTTCGTCGGTGGTCAGCGGTTCTTCGATGTTGGCTTCCATCAGCAACACCGCTTGGGTGAGCTTCGGGTGGCTGGAACCGAGGCGGTTCTGCAGCGGAATGCGTTGGCGCTCGCCGCCTTCGCGAATGCGCTCGACCACCAGCTCCTCCGACACGGCGCCAGCGAGTTCGGCGCCGTGATCACGGGCCAGCACGGCCAGCAACAGATCGAGAACCGACAGACCGCCGCACGCGGTCAGGCGATCGCGATCCCAGTCGAACAGATGACTGGTGGCGATGACTTTCGGGAAACGCTCGGCGAAATCGTCCTGCCAGCGCCAGTGCACGGCAGCGCGATAACCGTCGAGCAAACCGAGTTGGGCCAATGGGTAGACACCGGCCGACAGACCGCCAATCACACAACCGGCACGCACCAATTGTTTCAGCGAACTGCTGAGCGCCGGCGCAAGTGCGGTCGGCGGCTCATCGGCGAGCAGGAACAGCTTCTGGAAATGTTCGAGCTTGCCGGCCCAGGGTTCACCCGGCAATTGCCAGGCGCCCTCGGTCGGCGGTTCGGCCTGCAAGAACGACAATTCGTAGACCACGTCCGGATGCACACGCTGGGCAACACGCAAGGCCTCCTCAGCCAGCGCAAGCGTCAGTGCTTTAGTGCTGGGCCAAATCAGGAAACCAATTCGATGGGCAGTCATGGCGGGCAATCCGAAACGAAAACAGTGATGAAGGCATGGGCCAATGCTAGCCCGTAAATGAACGCATATCTCAAAACCAGCACAGATCAAACTGTGGGAGCTGGCCTGCCAGCGATGGCGGCGTGTCGGTGCCAGATATGTAAACTGTCCCACCGCTATCGCTGGCAGGCCAGCTCCCTCAGGGATCGGAGCCGGCCTTCAGGTTGCGAAGCATGCACTATCCCGGTGCGCAACGGGAGTTCGGTTTACTTCAGGCTGCCCGAGAGGAATTGTTGCAAGCGTTCGGACTGTGGATTGACCAGCACCTCACGCGGGTTGCCGCTTTCTTCGACGACACCTTTGTGCAGGAACACCAGTTGGTTCGACACTTCACGGGCGAAGCCCATTTCGTGCGTGACCACCACCATGGTCCGGCCTTCCAGCGCCAGGGCCTGCATGACCTTCAGCACGTCGCCGACCAGTTCCGGGTCGAGGGCCGAGGTCGGTTCGTCGAACAGCATCACCTCGGGTTCCATCGCCAGGGCACGGGCAATCGCCACGCGCTGTTGCTCGCCGCCCGACATGTGGCCCGGGTAGGCATCCTTACGATGCGCCACGCCGACCTTGTTCAGGTAGTGCTCGGCTTTCTCGCGGGCTTCGGCCTTGGACATGCCGAGCACGTGGACCGGCGCTTCCATGATGTTTTCCAGCGCGGTCATGTGCGACCACAGGTTGAAATGCTGGAACACCATCGACAGGCGCGAACGCATGCGTTGCAGCTGTTTCGGGTCGGCGGCCTTCAGCGCGCCGTCCTTGTTGGCCACCAGTTTCAGCTCTTCGTTGTTGAGCAGAATTTTGCCCGCGTGCGGCTGCTCCAGCAGGTTGATGCAGCGCAGGAAAGTACTTTTGCCGGAGCCACTGGAGCCGATGATGCTGATCACATCACCAGCCGCCGCTTTCAGGGACACGCCCTTGAGCACTTCGTGACTGCCATAGCGTTTATGCAGGTCTTGGACTTCAAGTTTGTACATGCGGTCGGTTCTCACAAAAACAGTCAGTCAGTCGTTGAGCAAGCGCCCGTGACGCAGCGCTTCGCGCCCCGCCACCTTGGCCAGCCAGAAACCGGGTTGGGCATAACGCAGCCGTTCAATGGCAAACAGCACCCCGGACGTACCAGCACACACCGTGCTGACCCGATCCGATAACGGATCGATCACTTCGAAAATCTCGTCGCCGGCTTCGATCCACTCACCGGGTTTACGCAAGAAACTGATCACGCCCGGATGCGGCGCGAACAGCAATTCGGTGCCTTCGAACGGCATGCCTTCGCAAGCTTCTTGCGCCGGTTTCGGCCATTCGCCGCTGATCAAGCCTTGCTCGGCGAGGAACGCCAGAATGCCTTCGGCGTAAGCCTCGGCATCAGCGCGACCGGTGTCGGCCTGACCACCCAGTTCAATGGTGGTCGCCAGACAGGCCAGCGGAATCTGCGCGTCCGGGAACTGACGCGACAGACGCAGCCACGGCAACGAGCAGGCTTCGTCGAAGGAACTGCCGCCGGAATCTTCCGCCAGCAGGCCCACTTTCACATTCAGGTGCGCGGCGAGCGAACGCCATTGCGGCCAGTGTTGCGGCAAGGCGTACATATGCAGCGCAGCTTCGGCGTCGCAATGCAGATCCAGCACGACGTCGGCGGTGCAGGCGTGGCTGAGCAGCACGCGCTGCATGCCTTGCAACTGGCTGCTCGCCTCAGGCAATGCGGCCAGATGATCGCTCATGGCCTGACGGATCAAGCGGATATTGGCGTGCGGATCGTCGCCCAGATGCCCTTCCAGCTCGGCGGCCACCGGCGCGCTCAGCTCGACGAAATCGCGGTTGAAATTCTTGCCGCTGCCCGCTTCGAAACGTCCTTGATGATTGCCTTGCAGCAGCTGACCGAGGCCCAGTGGATTGGCCACCGGCACCAGCTCGATCACGCCGTTGAGCAAGCCCTTAGCTTCGAGTTCGGTCAGGCGCTTTTTCAGCTCCCAGGCGGTGCGCATGCCCGGCAGTTCATCGGCGTGCAGGCTGGCCTGGATGTAAGCCTTGCGCTCGCCGCTGCCGAAGCGGAACACCGAAATCTGGCGTTCGCTTCCGAGGTGGCTCCACGGCAATGGATGATCGATGCGTTCCATATCAGTGCTTCCGCGGGGCCAGATAGCCCAGCCAGCGGCGCTCGGCCAGTTTGAACAGCTTCACCAGAATGAACGTCAGGCACAGGTAGAACACGCCAGCGGTGATGTAAGCCTCGAACGGCAGGTAGAACTGAGCGTTGACCGTGCGCGCGGCACCAGTGATGTCGATCAGGGTCACGATGGAGGCCAGACTGGTGGTCTGCAGCATCATGATCACTTCGTTGCTGTACTGCGGCAGCGCACGGCGCAGGGCCGACGGCAGCAGGATGCGTTTGTACATCTTGAAGCGCGACATGCCCATGGCCTTGGCCGCTTCGATTTCACCGTTCGGCGTAGCGCGCAGGCTGCCGGCGATGATTTCAGCGGTGTAGGCACTGGTGTTGATCGCGAAGGCCAGGCACGCACAGAACGTCGCGCTGGACAGCCACGGCCACAGGAAGCTTTCACGTACCGCTTCGAATTGCGCCAGCCCGTAGTAGATCAAAAACAGCTGCACCAGCATCGGCGTGCCGCGGATCACGTAGGTGAAGAGCCAGGCCGTCATGTTGACGGCTGCGTTCTTCGAGACGCGCATCAGGCCCAGCGGCAAGGCCGCCAGCAGACCGAAAAACAGCGACAGCGCGAGCAATTTGAGGGTGGTCACCAGGCCGCCGAAGTACAGCGGCAAGGCCTCCCAAATGACGTTGTAGTCGAAGATCATAGATCAGCCGCCCTTACGCCTACCGAGTAGCGCTTCTCAAGGTGACGCAATGCCAGCAACGAGACACTGGTGATCACCAGGTACATCGCCGCCACTGCGAGGAAGAAGGTGAAAGGCTCGCGGGTGGCATCTGCCGCCTGCTTGGCCTTGAACATCATGTCTTGCAGTCCCACCACCGAAATCAGCGCGGTGGCCTTGGTCAACACCAGCCAGTTGTTGGTGAAGCCCGGAATCGCCAGACGAATCATCTGCGGCACCAACACCCGGAAGAACACCTGAAAACTGCTCATGCCGTACGCCATGCCAGCTTCTGCCTGCCCCTTCGGGATCGCCATGAACGCGCCACGGAAGGTTTCCGACAGGTACGCACCGAAGATGAAGCCCAGGGTGCCGATACCGGCGGCCAACGGGTTCAGGTCGATGTAATCGTCATAGCCGAGCATCGGCGCGACGCGATTGAGCAGGTCCTGACCACCGTAGAAAATCAGCAGGATCAGCACCAGGTCGGGAATCCCGCGGATGACCGTGGAATACAGATCGCCCAGCCAGGCCAGCCAGCGCACCGGGGAAAGACGCAGCGCAACGCCGATCAGCCCCAGAAGGATGGCCAGGGCCATGGACGACAAGGCGAGCTGAAGCGTCAGCCATGCGCCATCGAGGATGACAGCCCCGTAGCCTTTCAACATGATTCAGGTCCTCGAAAGTTGGGATGAAAAAATGGCGCAAACCTCAGAGATCCTGCTGCTTGCGCCATTTCGGACTTGTCGCCTGGACGTGTTACTTGCCGTAGATATCGAAGGCGAAGTATTTGTCCTGGATCTGCTTGTACTTGCCGTTCTCGCGAATGGCGGCGATCGCGGTGTTGATCTTGTCTTTCAGCGCGTCACCCTTGCGAACCGCGATACCAACGCCGTCGCCGAAGTACTTGACGTCGGTGAAGGCCGGGCCAACGAAGGCGAAACCTTTGCCGGCGTCGGTTTTCAGGAAACCGTCATCCAGCAGCGTAGCGTCTGCCACGGTGCCGTCGAGGCGACCGGCAGCCACGTCGAGGTAGATTTCGTTCTGCGAACCGTACGGCTTGATCTCGGCACCCAGCGGGGCCAGGACTTCGCGGGCGAAACGCTCGTGGATCGAACCACGTTGCACGCCGATGTTCTTGCCCTTGAGCTCGGTCAGGCCTTCGCTGACTTGAGTGCCGGCCTTCATGACCAGGCGAGCCGGGGTGTTGTAGTACTTGTTGGTGAAGTCCACGGACTTCTTGCGGTCTTCAGTGATCGACATGGACGACAGGATCGCGTCGATCTTGCGCACTTTGAGTGCCGGGATCAGACCGTCGAACTCTTGCTCGACCCAGGTGCACTTGACCTTCATCTCTTCGCACAGGGCGTTGCCGATGTCGTAGTCGAAACCAACGATGCTGCCGTCCGGTGCCTTGGAAGCGAACGGAGGGTAAGCCGCTTCGATACCGATTTTCAGAGGCTTTTCATCGGCGAAGGTTGGCAGGGACAGCACGGACAGTGCCAGGGCGCCAAGCAGCACGAGTTTCTTCATCTTGGGACTCCATCGGTAAAGGGCTAAAACGGCAGAGTGAGCGACAGCCCAATATGCGAATGAGTGGAACCGGAAAGCGTTGCTGCGTCCTACAGTGCCTGTGCGAATTTTCAACACAGGCAACGACGAGCGAGTGATCGGCATTCTAACGACAGGCCCGAAGCCGATATTTCTTCAATGCGACAACAAATTACAGAAGCACCGAGAAAGCCGTTTGGGCACGTTGACAGCCTTGCAATTTCATGCAAGAGCAAAAGACAGTGAACCGATCTATATTGCAAATTGCGGGCCTATTATTGGCAAAGCCTTCTAATCCGGCAAGCATAGCGTGGGTTCTTATTTTTTTGCCGAGCTGAAGCGCACCGTTGCAGGCTTATGGCGTTTCTCAATGCCCCGTATCGGCGCAAGCGGTTACACATTCGGTTACTTGAAGGGTGGCGGGTAACAGTGGGAAATGGCTTACGGGGGAAGCCGATAATTATTGGTTGAACAGATCGCCATCGCTAGCAGGCTAGCGAAGAGGCCCAACCTGCCAACACAAAACCCAGGCAGTAAAAACCCCACCAAGCTCAACACCTCCCACAAAGGAGCTGCGCTCGATGCACATTGTGAATCCACCGGAGATCCCTGTGGGAGCTAGCCTGCTAGCGATGAGGCCCGGTCAGGCAATACAAAATCCGCAGACAAAAAAAACCCCACCAGGCTCAACACCTGGCAGGGCTTCGATGACTCGGAACGTTACTTACGCAACATTCATCGTCTTGTGTGTATCAATCAAATGCTGCACCACACCTGGGTCCGCCAGGGTGGAGATATCCCCCAACCCATCATATTCGGCCGTCGCAATCTTGCGCAGGATCCGGCGCATGATCTTGCCCGACCGCGTTTTCGGCAGCCCCGGCGCCCACTGAATCACATCTGGCGAAGCAATCGGGCCGATCTCTTTACGCACCCAGTTCTTCAGTTCCAGACGCAATTGCTCGCTCGTCTCTTCGCCAGCGTTCAGCGTCACGTAGACATAAATGCCCTGCCCCTTGATGTCGTGCGGCACGCCGACCACGGCAGCCTCGGCGACTTTCGGGTGAGCGACCATCGCGCTTTCGATTTCGGCGGTGCCCATACGGTGGCCGGACACGTTGAGCACGTCGTCCACGCGACCGGTGATCCAGTAGTAACCGTCTTCGTCACGACGCGCACCGTCACCGGTGAAGTACATGCCACGGAAGGTCTTGAAGTAGGTATCGACGAAGCGGTCATGGTCGCCGTACAGCGTGCGCGCCTGACCCGGCCACGAATCGAGAATCACCAGGTTGCCCTCGGCCACGCCTTCGATGATGTTGCCCAGGTTGTCGACCAACGCCGGCACCACACCGAAGAACGGACGCGCCGCAGAACCCGGCTTGAGGGCGTGAGCGCCCGGCAGCGGGCTCATCATGTTGCCGCCGGTTTCGGTCTGCCACCAGGTATCGACGATCGGGCAACGGGACTTGCCCACATTCTTGTAGTACCAGTCCCACGCTTCCGGGTTGATCGGCTCACCCACCGAACCGAGCAGGCGCAAACTGCTGCCATCAGCACCTTCGACAGCGGCCTGACCCGACGCCATCATCGCGCGAATGGCGGTTGGCGCCGTGTAGAGAATGTTGACCTTGTGCTTGTCGACGATCTTCGCCACCCGAGTGATGTCCGGGTAGTTCGGCACGCCTTCGAACAGCAGCGTGGTCGCGCCGTTGGCCAATGGGCCGTAGACGATATAGCTGTGGCCGGTGACCCAGCCGACGTCGGCGGTGCACCAGTAGATTTCGCCCGGGCGGTAGTCGAACACGCGCTCATGGGTCATGGCCGCGTAAAGCAGGTAGCCGCCGGTGGTGTGCTGCACGCCTTTAGGCTTGCCGGTGGAGCCGGAGGTGTAAAGGATGAACAGCGCTTCTTCGGCGCCCATCTCTTTCGGCGCGCAGACACTGCCCGCCACTTTCATCAGGTCTTCAAACCAGATGTCGCGATGCTGGTTCCACTTGATGTCGCCACCGGTGCGCTTGCACACGATGACTTTCTGGATGCTGCTGGTTTCCGGGTTGGTCAGCGCGTCGTCGACGTTGGACTTGAGCGGGATCTTCTTGCCGGCACGGATGCCTTCGTCAGCGGTGATCACCACTTTGGATTTGCAGTCGATGATGCGACCGGCCAGGGCTTCCGGCGAGAAACCACCGAACACCACCGAGTGAATCGCGCCGATCCGGGTGCAGGCCAGCATGGCGACCACGGCTTCGGGGATCATCGGCATATAGATAGTCACCACGTCGCCGCGGTGCACATCCTGGCCGCGCAAGGCGTTGGCGAACTTGCAGACTTGTTCGTGCAGCTCGCGGTAGGTGATGTTGCGGCTTTCGGCAGGGTCATCCCCTTCCCAAATGATCGCCACTTGATCGCCGCGCTCGGCCAGATGACGGTCGAGGCAGTTGTAGGAAACGTTCAGGGTGCCGTCGGCGAACCATTTGATATCGACATGGTGATCGTCGAAGGACGTCTGCTTCACCGTGGTGAAAGGCTTGATCCAGTCGAGGCGCTTGGCTTGTTCGCGCCAGAAGCCGTCCGGGTTGACGACGGACTGCTGGTACATCGCCTTGTAGGTCGCCTCGTCAGTCAGCGTATTGGCCAGAACCTCGGGACGAACGGGATACAGGGAAGCCGCACTCATCTTTCTTACCTCGGTGGAATAGTTGTTTTTGTATGACCCCAGTTGTAGCCGGGCCGGGGCTATAGAACCATTCGACGATGGTAGTAACAAGCCCCTACAAATTATCGTGATAAGCCTCTCGAACACACCGCAACCCCTGTGGGGGCGTGGCTTGCCCGCGAAGAACGATCACGCGGTCTACCTGAAAAACCCCGTCGAACGATCACCAATAAGCCGGCCATTACGAATGCTATTCCGCGATTGTTACGAAATCTGTCAAAGGTGTTTATCAAAACCCCACCTATATGAACGCCGCCCCCACGCCTAAAATCAGCCTCGCCAACAAGGCAAACCCTGATTAACCAAGTTGCAGCCCCCACGAAGGCAGTTAATCAAAAAACACCGGTAATCAAGTTCCACACGCAACCCCAAAAAGGTTGCGTGACCCCACTCGACCTCTAAAAGGTAAAACCGAAATGAAAGCTTTATTAGTTCTGGCCCTCTCCAGCCTGTGCGCAACCGCCATGGCAGACGAGGTCCCGACTGATGTCGCACAGCAACAACCGGCCATCGAGGAATACACTTACTCCACTCACCTGGACATCGCCAAAGTTATCTCCATGAGTGAAATCCCCAATGTGTGCGAAGTGGTCCCCATGAAAATGGAATACGACGACTCCAAAGGCCAACGCCACATTCTGCGCTACAGCATCATGGGTAACGGCTGCTCCAACGGCTAATCACCCGCACTCCCCTTTAACGGTTCGACCCACCCGCCCGCTGTACAAGGCAGATGAAGCGCCGAACCGTAAAGATCGATTATATCGATAGCTTCAAGCGTTTATTTGCGCTTTTTAATCAAATTAGTCGGCGTAGTATGAATTCCACACCAAGGCACACAACGCCAACGAACCTGGAGCCACTACCATGAAAGCCAAACTGATCATCGCCCTGACCCTGTCCGTGCTGGCCGCCAACACCTTCGCCGCTGACGGTTACGACCGCACCGGTTCGGCAGCATTCACCACTGCATCGGCTGTCGCTTCTGACGGTTACGACCACACCGGCTCGGCTAAAGTCGCCGCCGATGGTGCCGATCACGTCGGTGCAGGCAAACTCGCTTCCGACGGCGCCGACCACGTCGGTGCAAGCAAACTCGCTTCCGATGGTGCAGACCACGTCGGTGCAAGCAAACTCGCTTCCGACGGTGCCGACCACGTCGGCGCAGGCAAACTCGCTTCCGATGGTGCAGACCACGTCGGTGCCGCTCGCCTGAGCTGATCATCGAGCGTGACTGACAGCCCGACTTCGGTCGGGCTTAGTTGTGTCTGCAGCCACCGAAAACCGACTCAAAACACAAGATGTAGTGAAAAACCCGTTTTTCTGGCTATTTTTTGAACAAAAAAGTAGTGCGTCAAAATTTAAGAAAAAAAATCTTCACCCGCGATATCCAGCCAAAGCCCTGTAAACCCTCGCTCCGACCGAAAAACCCTCCTTCTCGACCGCTCCATGCGCGGATTCGCCCCACCACGGCCGTAAAAATTTCCCTATAATGCCGGCTTAAACGGGCCTGCAATATTCCCTTACAGGGGTCAAAAGCCAGTCTGAAGCCCACGCAGAACTGTTCACGCTATCTGCGCCCATCAGCGGCTTCGGAATACCCGTACAAAATTCTGTTTGATGCCTGCGTATAGCTGTTGCAAAAAACGATATTTCTATAGATCCAACGCGGTCAGACCGACCGTGTGAAAAACCATCACACGGGCATCTGGCCCTCACGCAGGAGACGACACGTCATGCTGAGCTGGGACGAATTCGACAAAGAAGACAGCGGCGAGACCGTGGTAAAAGGCGCCAACGCCGGCCACGCGACTGAAGCCAACATGGACCGACTCGACACCGCTGGTGGTGTCGCCGCTCAAGAAGCTCGCGCCGTAACCGCGAACGACTCTGCCGCTATCGCCCGTGCCAAAGCAGCCCTGGACAACCTCGACATCGCTGAAGGCCTCGCCGAACTCGAAGGCGCCTCCGCCCGTGTCGCCGTTGACGAAAAGCGCATGATCAACTGCCGCGCCGACCTCAACCAACTCGTGCCTTTCAAGTACGACTGGGCCTGGCAGAAGTATCTGGACGGTTGTGCAAACCACTGGATGCCGCAAGAAGTCAACATGACCGCCGACATCGCCCTCTGGAAAGACCCGGAAGGCCTGACCGACGACGAGCGCCGCATCGTCATGCGCAACCTCGGCTTCTTCTCCACCGCCGACTCCCTGGTTGCCAACAACCTGGTCCTGGCCGTGTACCGCCTGATCACCAACCCGGAATGCCGCCAGTACATCCTGCGCCAGGCTTTCGAAGAGGCGATCCACACCCACGCCTACCAGTACTGCATCGAATCGCTGGCCATGGATGAAGGCGAGATCTTCAACATGTACCACGAGATCCCATCGGTCGCGAAAAAAGCCACCTGGGGCCTCAAATACACCCGCTCGATCTCCGATCCGAAGTTCGAAACCGGCACCGTCGAAACCGACAAAGAACTGCTGCGCAACCTGATCGCCTACTACTGCGTTCTGGAAGGCATCTTCTTCTACTGCGGCTTCACCCAGATCCTCTCCATGGGCCGCCGCAACAAAATGACCGGCGTCGCCGAGCAGTTCCAGTACATCCTGCGCGACGAATCCATGCACCTGAACTTCGGCATCGACGTGATCAACCAGATCAAAATCGAAAACCCACACCTGTGGGATGCCGAGATGAAGGAAGAAGCTTCGCAGATGATTCTGCAGGGCACTCAGCTGGAGATCGAATACGCTCGCGACACCATGCCTCGCGGCGTGTTGGGCATGAACGCGGCGATGATGGAGGACTATCTGAAGTTCATCGCTAACCGTCGTCTGTCGCAGATTGGGTTGAAGGAAGAGTATCCGGGGACGACTAACCCGTTCCCTTGGATGAGCGAGATTATGGACTTGAAGAAAGAGAAGAATTTCTTTGAGACTCGGGTTATTGAGTATCAGACTGGTGGGGCGTTGAGCTGGGATTGATTCCCGAGCTCGCCGTGATTTGACGATGTAAATCGACAAATCGAAATACGAAAAGCCCCGATCTGATCGGGGCTTTTTATTGGGTAGGAAAAGACTTACTTATCTGACGCTCGCCGCCAAAACTCCTACAGCAACTCCAGATCTTTCTGCATTGATGAAAAATTAAAGCGCTTCTAAGCTCCATTGCAGGTGCCTAAGAAACGCCCAACGTAGAAGCTACTCAATCACACAATGATCGCGCATGTCTAAAAGGACATACGCACGACTTTGTGTTTGAAGATAATGCTTGTTGGGATGTCCTTAAGTCCTCTACGTCGGGTTTTGGCCCTCTCAACATTCATACGTAGAGGTAATGGATATGCCGACACAAAGCCCCCTCCGCTCCCCCTCCCTCTCGGAGATCGGTCATGCCTGATCCGATCATTCCAACACGCTTTGCACGCCACAACCTCCACCTCCATGCCCTCCTTCTGGAAAACCAGCCATGGTTCTGCGCCCGCGATCTCGGTCGTCTAATGGGTTTCCATCTAAGTGATCGTGTGGTCAGCAAACTGGACGAGGATCAGCGCCATACGTTGTTAATTGAGTACTACGGACAATCTGAGCGGCGACTCATGCTTAGTGAATCCGGTGCCTATGCGTTGCTGGTGTATCACTACGCCCCCGGGAATCGGTTATTGCGTGAGTGGCTGACTCATCAAGTAGTCCCGGCGTTGCGCGATGCGGGGCCTTCGAAGAATGCAGATCGGCCGATGTTGAGTTTGTTGGATTGGCCGGAGATGTCGTTGAGTCTGCTGCATTGGCAGGATGAAGGCTGGATTCGGCTGCGGGATATGCCTTATCTGTTGCTGAATCGAACACGAAGGCGCGTTTCAGCGGCTAAGCCTTGGTGGCGCAGGGTCCTAGAGGTGTTTCACCCTTCGAAGCATTCGGTCGGTTAGCGCTTCTCGTAGACCGCCCGCCCCGTATCGTCCGAGGGTTTTTAACCCTCGGCGACGTTATGAGCGTAAAGAAGCAAGAAAGCGACTGGACTGCGTTGAAATTAAAGCCAATGGAACTTGGCGCATCGCTCAATCAGTTTCAATTGCTTCCAACCGCTGCTTAAGCCGCTCATTCACCAACGCCCCGTGCACACCAGAATGAATTTCCCGATGGCAACTTGGGCATACAGCCCCCACATAGCGTGGGTGATCTAACCCACCATCGGAAAGCCGGTTTACGTGATGAGGCTCTAGGTAAGGTGTGCCATCCTTTTTCATAAAAGGAGCCGGCTTCTCACAGCTCTCACATTCACCCTCGGCGCGCATCAGCACATAGTGCGCAACCTTACGGCTGCGTTGGTAGATCTTACGCGGAGCGGATTGCCCTAAATCATCGTTGGTAGGCTTACATGCAGCCAGCGCAGCCAACCGTGCAGCAGCCAGAGACTCGGAAAGGTCAGCTTCATCTTCATTCTGTTCTTCAGCTTCAATTATTTCACCAGGAATGCCCACAGGGACTAACCGAAAAACAATCGCAGTCCGGTCCTGGCCGCTCACATCCGGCTGGGTCCGCTCAAACATGTCGGCGCAAGAAAACTCGCCCAAGTAAGCGTTGCCTTTACCTTTGCCGAGGGACTTAAACAAGTGTAGCGCTCGGCCATCCTCTGCATGCTCAGCGATGGCTCGGTTGCCTCGGATCAAAGTCATCGGCCCGCGTTGTCCTTCACCGGTATAAAGGTAGGCGCCGTTGTCCCAATCGTCGGCATACCCGTATTGCTCACCACTATCGCCCGTGAACAAAAATATCGCAGGGTAGGTAGCGGACGCTGCAATGCCGCTTTGTAGGCTCCCACCGAACGGTCCATTGATTTCAGTTTTTCGGTCGTAAACAGCCCCCGGAGTGAACTGCAACAGCGGCTCGCCGTCCCCACGCGGTAACTCCACAATAGTGAAGCCTCGCTTTTCTAGGTAACTGTTGGTCGGGCGCCCACCGGAGAATTCGCCTACGGCAATGCCGGTCGCCAAAGAGACGATTTTCTTCGCTGGATACAGTTCACCACCCGAGTGAACGGCGTAACGGTGAGCTAGGTTATTTTCCCAGCCCTGCCACTCACGCCTACTACGATACTTACGATCAAACTCCAGCATCGCTTTGTCTATTCGTTCCTTCGAAACCGCTTTGATCGCCACGAGCGCTGCCCTTTATCGACAATTTCCGTAGGAAAATTCCTACCGCAGCCAAAGTACCAAAGGGTTTCAATACGGAACAGGGCGAAAAGCCACTATTTCTAAGCGCTATTGCTCAATAGTGCGTGCGCCATAACTCGCTACCCGTTATTAATACCTCCCCCACTCAAGGACCCGAGCCCACCATGAAATTCGACCTCGCCTACTGCCTCAGCCTCGACGACAAGTTGTCGATCTATGACGTGCGGGATCTGAATTTCGACGAAACCATGGAGTTCGATTCCGCCAAGGAACACTTCCAGTGTCCCAACGACGCTTGCCGCTTGGCCTTCGATGCGGCGAATGTGTTGACGACCTTCAACGCCAAGAACGTGAACTACGTTCGCACCCCGCACTTCAAGAACACGCCCAGCACCCGGCATGTGGCGGATTGTCCTTATGTCAGTCTCAAGACGCCGGCGTCAGGTGTGGACGCGGACGGTGCGGAAACGGATGACAGCCGTGAGGAGCATTTTCCGTCGGAGTTGTTGCTGACTCGGCGTCAGTATGTGCGTAAGCCGTCGAACCCGGCGGTCGCGGCAGATGTGATGCGAGCGGACCTGCAACCGGCGACAAAGGCCAGTGACGTCGAGCACCCAAGCCACGAATCAGCACCGGACAAGACCAGCATCTTCGCTCACCCGGTGGAGTGCTTCGTGTCGAACTTCGAGGACAAGGACCTGCTCAAGCGCATGCCGCTGAAGATTGGCGAGCACACGGCGCCTTATGGGTCGTTCTTCAAGAAGATCGAGTACCTGACGGACAACAAGGGGCTGATTTACTGGGGCAAGATCAAGGAGATCAAGGATTACACCCAGAGCTTTCGCATCGACTTCGAGCAGAAGGTCTGGTTCAAGCAGGCGGATGAGGCGAAGAAGAAGCCTTATTCGGTCAACGTTTACCTGAGCAAGAAGTTGATCGAGAACTACCGCAAGCGCAAAGCGTTTCTTGAGGAGATCAAGCACGCCATCGACAGCGAGGCGCAGTTGTATTGCTTCTTTTATGGCGTGACGCCGGAGTTGAAGCAGGTGCCGAGCAAGAAAAACCCCGAGCAGACGTTCGGGGTGTTCAGTGCGAATATCGAGAACCTGGATCACTTCATTATTCGGGAAGCGCCGGGGTTGGCTGATAAGTAAACTCGTCTCAGGGCAGCTGCAGCGCGACGCCGCCGGGGTGTTGTTTGACGAGTTTGTAAGGCAGGACGCCCCAACCAATGTTTTGACACACGGCAGCCACGTGAGGGAAGGATGGCTCTAACTTGATGCCTTTCTCGGTGAAGTACCAGCGCGGATAGTGCCAAGGGTAATCATCGTTGTAGCCGCAATCGTTCTCGCCCTCTGGCGTTGTCGTCATTTCAGTGGGATAGAGCTTAAGCAGTTGTGCCACCAGCCACGGCGCCAGCTCTTTATTGCGGTAATCAGAATAAGCAGTGGATGACTCGGACGAAGAGTTATAGACGTCGTAGTCTTCCTCGTAATGCAGTGGTTTGCCCTGCCCCACCCACAGCACATCTTCAAGCGTCAGGGATTTGCCCGTTTTGGTATCGAAGTTGATTGAGTCATTGATCTGATCCGGATAAGCACCGCCACAGAAGTACTCGGTTGACACCCGAACGCTCATCACGGACGGCGTCATCCACAGAGGCTGACTGATCTGTGAGTAATAGGCGTCAGCGTAATTGGCGAAACATCCGTAATACCCCACGACTTCTCGCCACAAACGGCCCATCAATTGCTGGTTGATTTGCTGACGCTCTTCGGCGCTGTAACCCGAAATCACTTCAAATAGCTCGGCGTTTGATTGTGGCTCACGCCACCATTGCAGCGTGTATCCCATGAAGGTTTCGGTCTTGCCTTGGATGAGTTTCATACCTTGTAAGCGCAGGTATTCGTAAGGCGCCTTGTCGTGAAGTCTGACGAGATAGGGCAAGGTCTCGGCGGGAACCGGAGGAAGGTTTGCTGGCTGCAACTGGATCTTCAAGACCTTCCCTTTAGGGCTGACCCATTCACCGGAAAAACCGTTGGATTCGGGTTGTAAGCGAATTGTCGGAAAAGGTTTGTACTCTCCATAACGCTGGTCACCCTCTTCGAGCACCAGCGTTTCCCCTTCCTTCGTGCCACTGAGCACTAAGTCCTTGCGGTACTTTTGATAAAAGTACCGCCCCTCACTGCCGTCGGCGCTCACCTCCAGCACAATCGGCATTTTGCCCAGCATTCCGGTGTAGGTCTGCTTGCCGCTGTCGGCCCACAACACTGTAGGAAACGTTGAGCACACCAACACGACAATGCCCGTGAGACGAAACAATCCTTTGAACATCAAATCATCCTTGAATACAGCGAGCGTTGGCTCGCAAAAAGTGGGCGGATTATGGCGAACCCGCTTGCGAGAATCGATAAAAAGCTGACTTGATAGCCATCAACTCAGGCACATACTGATCATCACCACTACCAGCAAACCAATGTAAACCCGCGCATGTATCCGATCCGGAATCCGCCCGATCCACGGCGTGGCCAGTCGAATGCCCACCAACGATCCCATCGTCAAAACCGCAAACGCCAGCAGATCCACATAACCGACAAACCACGCGCCCAGATCAAACTCAGTGAACCCCGCCATCGCCATGTAAGTCACCGTCCCGGCCAGCGCCACGGGCAGGCTTAGTGGATTGGCCATGGACGTTGCCTGAGACATGCTCAACCCGCAACGCCGCAACAACGGCACGGTCATGACGCTACCGCCCACGCCGAGGAATGTGGCGATGGCGCCGATTCCTACACCGCCACCGGACACTTCCGCCCTCCCCAATCGCCGTGGGATTGCGTTATCGGTGTGCGTCAGAAATCCACGTCTGAACAGGCAATCCACAATGGTTACGCCCAGGTAGGCAATAAAGGCATACCGAATCACCTCGCCACTGACCCACATCGCTGCCACTGCGCCGACCACAGCGCCCACTCCGATAAACCCACCCAACGGCCACAGGTAATGGCGAATCAGATTACCCGCGCGGTGGTGTTTTCCGGTGGCGACCAGTGCGTTGACGATCATCACACAGGTCGAGGTGGCGACGGCGATGTGCATCACCGATTGACCAATCGGGTCGTCTGCACCATGGCTGGCCATGAGCATGCGGTACAGCAACGGCACGACGACAAACCCGCCACCGAAGCCGAACAGCACGGCGGTGACGCCGGTCATGCAGCCGAAAAGTGCCAGCAAGAGATAGAACATCGCGCGTCGTCCATTAGGTGGGAGCGGTCGACGATAGAGCGATGCAGCTTGGCCTGCTTCAGCAAGTCAGCCAATATTGTTTGCGTTTAAGCCAACTGCTGGAAGCCGCTTGATGCGCAATGTTTCGATTAATGGGCTGGATGACACGCCACGGTCGGTGGTGGCGATCGGTACGGATTATTCCTACGGTCAGGTGTTGCCTCTTCATACGCACCGACGGGCGCAGTTGTTGTACGGCGCGACCGGGGTGATGCAGGTCAGCACGCATGACGGCAATTGGGTGGTGCCGCCACAGCGGGCGGTGTGGATTCCGCCGGGGGTGGCGCATGAGGTGTTGATGCTGGGGGTGAGCACGCGGAGTTTGTACATCGAACCGGGGGCGGTTGATCTGGGGAGTCGTTGTCAGGTGATCAGCGTTTCGCCGTTGATGCGGCATTTGCTGATGGAGGCGGTGGAGGTTCCGCTGGCGTACGACGAGGTCGGGCGCGACGGGGCGCTGGTTGATTTGCTGCTGCATGAACTGGCGCGCAGTGCTCACTTGCCGTTGCACATTCCGCTGCCTGTCGATGCGCGGTTGCTTGCGTTGTGCCGGGGCTTTTTGCAGCGGCCCGATGCTCATCAGTCGCCGCAGCAATGGGCGGATCAGTTGCACATCAGTTTGCGCACGTTCAATCGCCTGTTTCGCCAGCAGACCGACCTGAGTTTCAGCCAGTGGCGGCAGCGCGCCTGTGTGGTGTTGGCCCTCGCGCGGTTGGCGGTGGGTGAGCCGGTGACGCGGATTGCTTTGGATTTTGGCTATGACAGCCCGGCGGCGTTCTCGACGATGTTTCGCCGGGTGTTGGGTCAGGCGCCGTCCGTCTGGTTGGAGGGGGCGAAATAAAAATGAGTTTGATCCGGGCGCAAAACAACTGTACAAAATCACAGTACTTTTTGAATAAGCACTCTTGAGCCCGGAGAACACCATGGCCTCTTATGCGATGAAAATCACCCTGGAACGTATCGCCCTCTTCCAATTCACCCCCGCTCACTGCGCCCAGGCCCGGGCGATGCTGGGCTGGAGTGTTGATGAGTTGTCGCGGGAGTCTGGCGTTTCGGTCGACGCGATTGAGCGATTTGAGGCCCGGCGTGATGTGCCGGAGGCTGATCGACTGGCGCTGGCTTATCGGTTTGAGTCGGAGGGGTTGGTGTTCTTCCCGGGGTTTGCGCCGGGGCGGGGGATGAATATGAAAGGGTCGGCAGCGGAACCGATGGGGCGCACTGATTTCGCGATGGTCGAGTGAAAGAAATCATCGATTGATGATTATTCTGCCATTTATGTTCTGCACTGCTTTCAGAAGAAGTCGACTTCGGGTATCAGAACCACGCAGTCCGACATCGATTTGATCAAGGAGAGACTTCAGGCGGCGCAAGACCACGCAAAAGGATCAGATCATGATTGAAATCGAAGAAAGCAGCGGCAACGTCTACGAAGACCTCTCGGCGCCCAACGCCAATGAAATGCGCGTCAAATCCCAACTGGCCGCAAAAATTGGCGAAATCATAAAGGCTCGCCATTTGACTCAGGTTCAAGCGTCTGAAATTTTGGGTCTGTCCCAACCCAAGCTCTCTGAAATGTTGCGCGGGAAGTTTCGCGGCATTAGTGAAGCAAAGATGATGGAATGCTTATCCCTGCTCGGGCGAGACGTGCAGATCGTGGTCAAGTCAGCCCCTCGATCGAGAAAAGAGGGGCGAATTGAGGTGGTTTTCACCTGAAGTAAAAATCCCAGTGTTTGCGTTAGAAGCCTTTACAGCTTGAACGCAGGCGTTGGCCTTGCGTTGGAAGCTTGTTCATACCCATAAGCAATTGCCAGCAGATGGGCCTCGCTCCACTGAGTCCCGAAGAAGAACACCGAGGTCGGCACTCCGTGATCGTCCGCTCCGGAAGGCACCATGACGCCGGGATAACCTGCCAACGCAGTGACGTTCAACCCTGGGGAGCCCACGTCCCACACTACGGCATCCAGCTGATGCTCAAGCATCACGTTGTCGATGGCAGCCGCATTTTCGCTTTGAATTTTTTGCCACAACTCGTTGTACGTGTTCTCGTCAAAATCAACGTTGTTGGCCGCGCTCAACGTGGTTTGCCCATACGCCTCGGCGTCGGGGCAATGCTCGTTGTATTGCAGGAGATCCTCCAGGCTCTGGATTGCAAGACCGGTTCGTGTGGCCAGGTATCGCGGCAGATCACGCTTGATACCCATCCAGAATCCGTTTTCCACCTCCTCCGGCGACAGGGATTGAGGATCATCGAACACCACCGGAATCAATGTCGCCCCTGCGGCCTGCATGACTTCCAGCGCACGGGAAAACTGAGGGTCGCTTTGTGCGGCCTCGCCGCTGGTCTCGAACTTGACGGGATACCCGATGCGCCGTCCCACCAAGGCATTCGGGACCAGCAAAGCCGTATAGTCCACGCCGCTGATGGCGTGCGGCTTTTTGACCGGTTCGGCGTCGTCGTTGCCGGACATGGCATTCAACAGCAGTGCCGCCTCCCGAACGGTGCGCGCCATGGGCCCGGGCGTATCGACTTTTTGACTCACCGGGACGATGCCGCTGCGGCTGAGCAAGCCCACGGTAGGCTTGAGGCCGACCACGCCGTTGACGGACGCCGGGGCGATAATCGAGCCGACGGTTTCCGTTCCGAGTGCCAGCGGCGCGAAACCTGCGGCAACCGCCGCGCCGGAACCTGAGCTTGAGCCGTAAGGTGATTCGCTCAACACGTGCGGGTTTTTGGTTTGCCCACCTCGGCTGCTCCACCCATCGGGGATGGCAGGATCGCGGAAATTCGCCCATTCACTGAGGTTGGTTTTCCCGAGTATCACCGCCCCTGCTGTTCTGAGCTGTTGCACGATGAAAGCATCTTGAGCGGCCGGCTGACCGACCATGGCCAATGAACCGGCGCTGGTCTGCATCTGATCGGACGTGTCGATATTGTCTTTGAGCAAGACGGGAATGCCATGCAGAGGGCCCCGTACGTGCCCTCGTTGTCGCTCTTGATCGAGCACTTCGGCAATGGCCAATGCATCAGGGTTGAGTTCGATGATCGCGTTGATCGCCGGTCCCTGTTTATCCAGCGCCTCGATCCGGTGCAGCAGGTGCTGCACGAGCGCTACAGCACTCAGCTGATTGCGCTCCATTCTTTGGCCGAGTTCGTCGACACTTGAATATTCCAGCCCCAACCGGGGTGTCAGCCTTTGCGTAGCGTCGTTTAGCGTTTCATCCATGTGATCAAGCTCCTTGTGATGACTGATAGCGAGTGAATAAGCTCACTCGCTTTTCAAGCCTACAGAGGCCGCTGGAAATGTCCGTCATCTCCTGGCACTGCATCACGTATGAATATTCGCGCCCATCTGTAGCCGCTCAGCCAACACTCTCCTGATACACCTGCTGCTCGACCTCGGACCACCAAACACTCCCCCGCTGCGGATACATCACGTTGAATGCCTCACCCATCTGCGGCGTGGTAATCGACACGCTGCGCTCCCAGGCCAGTGCCAGGATCCGGTCAAACGGTTCGAACCAGGCGTGCATCGACAGATCGAAGGTGCCGTTGTGAATCGGCAGTAACCAGCGGCCTTTGAGATCGATGTGTGCTTGCAGGGTTTGCTCAGGCTGCATGTGCACATGCGGCCACTCAACGTTGTAAGCACCGGTTTCCATCAGCGTCAGGTCGAACGGGCCGTACTGTTCGCCGATACGTTTGAAGCCGTCGAAGTAGCCGCTGTCGCCGCTGAAGAAGATGCGCGTGTGGGCGTCGATCATCACCCACGAGGCCCACAGTGTGCTGTTGCCATCGAACAGGCCACGGCCGGAAAAATGTTGCGACGGGGTGGCGATAAACTGGATGCCGTCGACTTCGGTGCCCTGCCACCAGTCGAGCTGGCGCACTTTGCTGGGTTCGATGCCCCACTTGATCAGGGTGTCGCCGACGCCCAGCGGCGTAAGGAAGTACTTGGCCTTGTCCGCCAGTTTGAGCACGGCCTCATAATCGAGATGGTCATAGTGATCGTGGGACAGGATCACCGCTTCGATCGGTGGCAATTCTTCGAGGCTGATGGGCGGTTGGTGAAAGCGTTTCGGACCGGCCCATTGCACGGGTGAAGCGCGGTCGGCGAAGACCGGGTCGGTGATCCAGAATTTATCCCGCAGCTTGAGCATGACGGTGGAGTGGCCGAGGCGATAGACGCTGTGATTAGGCGCGGCGATCAACGCATCGTGGGTCAGGCGTTGCACCGGGACAGCCGTGGTTGGGCGGGTGTTGCGCGGTTTGTGGAAGATCATGCTCCACATGATGCGTACCATTTTGCGAAAGCCTTCTCGCTGCACGGGCGCATGGTTTTTGAAGGCCCCGTCGACCTGACGGGAAGCTTCAGGCGCAGAGGCGTTGGTGGAATTGGCCATGACGGAATGACTCCAGGAAACCGCACAGTCGGCAGTTTCTGCGGTGGGACGATAAATGGCCAAGGCACGCACGCATCAGCCGAACACTCTATTTTTGGCTGTGCAGGATTAACCAAACATTACACTGCACAGTGTAGTTTCTAGGTTGCATCAAAGCCGATCACAAGTAAACTGCTGAGTGTAATTCCTGAATTCTTCTGCCGAAGCGTACTTATGACAGCTCCACAGCGCCTGACCGACCGAAAACGCGAAGCGATCATCCAAGCGGCGATTGCCGAATTCCGTGCCAACGGTTTCGACATCACCAGCATGGACAAGATTGCCGCCACCGCTGGCGTGTCGAAGCGCACGGTGTACAACCACTTCCCCAGCAAGGAAGAGTTGTTCGCCGAAATCCTCAATCAGTTATGGGCGCGGGTGACGGCCGAACAAGAAACGTCCTACCGCCCTGACCTGCCGCTGCGCGATCAGATGCGCCTGATTCTGATGGCAAAATTGCAGATGATGGGCGATGACAATTTTCTCGACCTGGCGCGGGTCGCGATCGCAGCCACCATCCATTCCCCGGAGCGGGCGCAGAACATGGTCGCGCGAATGGGCGAGCGCGAAGAAGGCCTGACCGTGTGGATTCGTGCCGCTCAGGCCGATGGACGCTTGAAGCCGGTCGACCCGGGGTTTGCCGGCCAACAGATTCAGGGAATGCTTAAATCCTTTGCCTTCTGGCCGCAGATTTCCATGGGGCTGCCCGGCCTTTCGCCCGAGATGCAGACCACCGTCGTGGACTCTGCGCTGGACATGTTCCTCGCCTGCTATCAGCTCTGAATCAAGCGTTCACTGCGCCCTGGCCCCTATTAAATGGCTTGGAAGGACACTGATTATTCCCGCTGGAATAAATGACAATGTCCGCGATTGACCGATGAACGGTAGCTCTGAATAAAACACGGCAATGTGTTTCAGAATGAATCTGGCGCAGGACACTATGGAAAACCAACGCGGCAAGGGCTTGTCATTTGCCAGACGCATTTACCTGCCCCGAACCATTGGCCTTGGCGTCGGTTGCATCAGCGTGGCCGCTGCGTTGTCTCCATTGAACATGCCGTTTTGGATGTGGGCGTGGATGCTGGTGAACGCCTTTGTCTGGCCCCACGTTGCCTATCAACTGTCGATCCGCGCGAACTTTCCCTACAAGACCGAACGCCGCAACCTGCTTTTCGATTCGCTGTGTGGCGGTTTCTGGGCGGCGACGGTTCAGTTCAACCCGCTCACGACAGTGACCATCCTGGCGATGATGGCGATGAACAACGTCGCCACGGGAGGCCTGCGGTTGTTCATGCTCGGCACCTTGACCCAAGCGACGGGCGTCATGATTGCCTGGCTGTTGTTCGGCGCGATGTTCAACCCAACGACCACCAATGTACAGATTTGGGCGTGCCTGCCGATCCTCACGCTCTACCCGTGGGCGGTGGGTATGGTCTGCTATCGGTTGGCGATCAAACTGTCCGAACACAAACGCGCCTTGAGTGCCCTGAGCCGCACTGACAGTCTGACCGGCCTGCTCAACCACGGCGCCTGGAAAGACCTGCTGCAACTGCAATTCCACCACTGTCGCGAACACCAACAACCCGCCGCGATTGCCTTGATCGACATCGATCACTTCAAACCCATCAACGACACTTACGGGCACATCGTCGGTGACTCGGTGCTGCGCCAGTTGAGCGCCGAGCTCAAGCGCAACCTGCGCGAATGCGATCTGGCCGGGCGCTATGGCGGTGACGAATTCTGCGTGATCCTGCCCGGCATGCCGTTGCATCAGGCGCGGGATGTCATGGAACGCCTACGTGAGGTGCTGCATGACTACCGGCATCAGGAGATTCCCGGACTGCGGGTCAGCCTGAGCATCGGCCTGGCCGCTTTTCACCCGTCCTTCACCGATGCCATCGCCTGGCTCGATGACGCGGACAAAGCCCTCTATACCGCCAAAAACACCGGTCGCAATAAAATCTGTGTAGCCACCCGCGATACCGAGCGCAACACGGCTGTCACGCTGGCGATTTAGCCAAAGCTGCGCGGCTTGCCGGGCAGTGGCGCTATAGTGGACCTCAGTCCAGCGCTGCAGAGAGCATCATGACCACCGAAACCAAAACCACCGCGACCGTCGATCACTTGCGTTTCCAGCGTCCTCACGCTCACCTGGCGCCGACCTTCGGCACTGACAAGTTTGCCCTGCGCGCCGAGGCCTTTGCGCGGTTCTTCGGCACGCCGATGTTTCTCGGGGCGCAGACGCTGATCGTCGCAATATGGATTTTTCTCAACGTGGCGGGCATCACCCACTTCGATGCCTACCCCTTCATCCTGCTCAACCTGGCGTTCAGCCTGCAAGCGGCGTACGCCGCACCGTTGATTCTGCTGGCCCAGACCCGCCAGGCAGCACGGGACAAAGCCCAGTCCGAGGCCGATGCGCGGCACCGCGAAGACCTGGCCGTCGCCAACAGCGAACGTCAGGCCCAGGCGGCGCAGAACACCGCGCAATTGCTCGAGTTGCTCGAGCAAAACACCCGCCTCACCGAGATGACCAAAACCCTCACGGAACGCATCGAAGTCCTGACGTCGGAAATGCACCAGCATTTCGTGCGCAAGGCCTGACACTGTTCAAGGCAGTTTCAACGCCAGCCCCAACTCATCAAACAACGTCACCACCGAACGCAAGGCGCGACAATCCGGACGGGTCAGCAACCACAACGCGGTGTCGTAACCGTGCAGCGGCTCGCTCAACGGCTGCAGCCCGTCACCGATCAGAAAGTCCGGCAATGCCGCAACGCCCAACCCGGCCCGCACCAGTTCGGTGACCGACAACATGCTGTTGCAGCGATAACCCGGTGTGACGCCAGGCAAGTGCTGGCGCCGCCAGGCGACAGTGGGGTGATCGGGGAGGAAGTCGTCCGGGGCGATCCACGTGAGCGAGGCCAGGTCTTGGGCATCGACCGATTTCAGATACGCCGTACTCGCACACACACGGTATGACACCTGCGCCAGGCGTCGTCCTACCAAATGCTCGGGTGGCGCCTGGGTCAGGCGCAAGGCGATGTCCGCATCCCGGCGGCTGAGGTTGGCGAAGTCATTGGACGTGCTCAGCTCGAGCGTCAGCGCCGGGTAACCGGGCATGAATTGCGCCAGCGCCGGCAACAGCAAACCTTGCAGGACCGAATCGGTACAGGTCAGGCGCACGGTGCCGCTGATGACTTCACCGCCCTGCTCCACGCCGATGCGCGCGGCCTCCAGCGCCTGTTCGGCGCGCTCGGCCTGTTCGGCCAAGGTCTGCGCCAGGCTGGTGGGCAAGTAGCCGGCGCGGCTCTTTTCGAACAATTGCTGACCCAATGCCGCTTCCAGTCGGCGCACGGCGCGGAACACGGTCGAGACGTCGACTTTCAACAACGCCGAAGCCCGGGCCAACGAGCCGCCACGCACCAGGGCGAGGATCAGAGACAGGTCGGGGTACTCCAGTCGATAGTGCGCGGCTGCATTGATCACTTGGGATAACGCCAATATTGAGTGCGTGAACGCCAATCTATAGTGGGTTCCAGGAATCAACAAGCGTGGAGAGCACTCATGGAAAACACCGTCATCCGCATCGCCCTGATCGGCGATTACGACCCGCAAGTCACCGCCCACCAGGCGATTCCCGTCGCCCTCGGCATGGCAGCCGAACACGCAGGCCTGGACGTACAGTTCCAGTGGTTGGCCACCGATCGCATCGACAACGACACACCGCTGGAAGACTTCGATGGCTTCTGGTGCGTGCCAGCCAGTCCCTACCGTAATGAGGGCGGTGCGTTGCGAGCGATCCGCTTTGCCCGCGAACAACAGCGACCTTTCCTCGGCACGTGTGGCGGTTTTCAGCACGCCGTACTCGAATACGCCCGCAACGTTCTGGGGTGGAAAGATGCCGAGCACGGTGAGACAGCACCCGATGCGACGCGAGCGCTGCTCACACCACTGACCTGTTCGTTGGTGGAAGCCGTCGACAGCATTCAGCTGGTTGAAGGTTCGTTGATCGCCAAGGCGTATGAACATTCCGAGATTCGCGAAGGCTATCGCTGCCGTTACGGTGTGAATCCTGAATTCGAGCGGGCGTTACTGAGCGAACGGTTGTGCGCCACAGGACATGATTCGACGGGGGAGCTGCGGGCAGTGGAATTGCGTGGGCATCCGTTTTTTGTGGCCACGTTGTTTCAACCGGAACGTGCCGCGCTCAAAGGTCTGTTACCGCCGCTGGTCAGTGCGTTGATCGAAGCGTGCGTGAGGCAGACATCATGATGGCCCGGACGCCGGAACCGCCTTACTACGCGGTCATTTTTACTTCGCGGCGAACCGACGGTGACCAGGGTTACGCCGAAGCCGCCGAGCGCATGGTAGAGCTGGCACGCGAGCAGCCGGGCTTTCTCGGCGTGGAATCAGCGCGGGGTGAAGACGGGCTCGGGATTACGGTGTCCTATTGGGCCAGTGAGGCAGCGATTCTGGCGTGGAAACTTCATCCCGAGCACAGTGCGATTCGTGAGCGTGGGCGCTCGACCTGGTATTCGGCGTGCAATACGCGGGTGTGCAGGGTTGAGCGGGCTTATGGGTTTAAGCAGTAGATGATGCGGTGTTCCTTAGGCTGCCATCGCGCGATGGGGCCAGCACAAACACTGCCAATCTCAGCTCTGCACCAAACTCCGCACCGCCGAAATCTCCGGCACTTCCCGCCGATTCATGTACACCCGCAACGGCTCGGTGATGTTGATCCGGTCATCGATGTTCTGATCCAGCAACAACTGGATCAGCTCGCGCTTCAGCGTCATGGCCTGCTCCGGCCCCGGCGCCCAGACGAATTCACTCGCAGGAATGATGCCGTCATCCGCCACGTCCATGCCGAAGGAATCTTCGCTGAAACGCACGATGTACTGGCCGGTCTTGCGGTTGAGGCCGACGAAGCCTTTGAGTTGTTCGGCGGCCTGGCAGATGAGCTGGGAAGTGATGCGCATGATAAACCTCACACAAGTGATCGATGGTTTACACGCAGGGCAATTGAACGGCTTTTCCCTCTGCCGGGGAAACTGCCGGGGCCAAGAGTACTGCAAAGAGCCGCACAAATGTGCCGAAAAAATGGCCTTTAAACACGTTTATGTCGGTCTCGCGATAGCGCTGGCGGCGCTCAGTTGTTAAAAGAGACGTCTTTGAAAACTCTCTGCGAAAGGATCTCGACCATGCCCGTTACTTTCACCAAGAGCGCCCTGCTGCTGAGCGTGCTGCTGGGCCTCGGCCAGGCACAGGCCGCCAGCGAACCAAGCCCGACCTCACTGGCAGCCCGTTCGGGCATTCCGCATCCGGCGGTCATCGCTCACCGCGGCGCGTCTTTCGATGCACCGGAATCCACCGCCGCCGCTTATAAACTGGCGCGCGACCTGGGCGCCGACTACCTCGAACTGGACCTGCAACGCAGCAAGGACGGCGTGCTGTTTGCCCTGCACGACAACAATCTGCAACGCACCACCGACGTCGCCAGCAAATTCCCTGAGCGCAAGGACAGCCCGGCCAACGCGTTCACCATCGCCGAACTGAAAACCCTCGATGCCGGCAGCTGGTTCAACAGCGCTTACCCGGATCGTGCCCGTCCCTCCTACGCGGGCCTGAAAATCCTGACCCTCGACGAGATCATCGACATTGCCCAAGGCAATCCGCTGCACAAGCCCGGCTTGTACATCGAAACCAAAGAACCCAAGCAATTCCCCGGCATCGAAAGCGACCTCAAGGATAAATTGCAGGATCGCGGCTGGCTGAGTCCGGCGGGCTCCAAACTGGCGAAAAGCAATCTGGCGGTTGGCCAGGGCAAAGGCAAGGTGGTGCTGCAAACCTTCGAGAAGAGCAGCCTCGAACTGCTGGAAAAGGAAATGCCGCAGGTGCCGAAGATCCTGTTGCTGTGGGTGGGTGAAGGCAGCATCGAGCCCAAGTCCAAGGTGACGTTCGCCGAGTCCGGCGACAAGGATAAAGCGACTTACTACGCCAAGCAGGAGCCGAAGGACAAAGCCGAATTCCAGCAATGGGTCGAATACGCCAAGGCCCAGGGCGCGATCGGCACCGGACCTTCCGCTGCACTGACCAAGGGTGGCGATCAGAGCTATTCGGACCTGGTGAAACCGTGGATGAACCAGTACACCCATGATCAGGGTTTGTTGGTGCACGTCTACACCGTTGATGATGCGGTGGATTACCAGAAAGTCATGGACGCCGGGGTCGACGGTATTTTCACCAACCGCGCCAGCGAGCTGTTGAAGTTCTATAAACGTCCGGCGGCGGCGAGTGTTGCGCAGTTGCTGACAAACAACGGGTATTGATCCGGGACCGAGGCACCCGTATC
>NZ_CATKQN010000013.1:0-92045 GCF_949767765.1 Pseudomonas sp. IT-P171 | reverse complement strand
ATCAATCAAGCGACAACACACTGCCTGACCAACTCCTTCTGGGCTTCGATGAACTGAAGCAACTCGCTGCCGAAAACTTCGTAACTCGTTGTTTACCAAGGAGTTTTCCGTTTCGACTGCGCCGGAAGTGGGGCGAATTATAGACTTCCAGAATCTGCCGTCAACCCCTTATTTCAGCCTTATTCGGATTTAAGCGAAATCCGCGCAAATGCCTTCTTCCCGGCCTGGCAAACATGGGTAGCACCCAGTACATATATAAAGGTGCGATCGACAACCTCACCATCTATACGAACACCGCCAGAATTCAGGAGATCACGCGCCATCGCCGAGTTCTTCACGAGGCCGGCTTTATTAAGGACAGCCGCGATCGGCATATCTTCGGTAGCAGTCAATTCGATTTCCGGCAGATCGTCCGGAAGCTCCCCGTCCTTCATACGGTTACCCGCCGCACGGTGAGCATTGGCTGCAGCCTCCTCGCCATGGAAGCGTGCAACGATCTCTTCGGCCAGCTTGATCTTGATGTCACGCGGATTGGCACCCGCCTCGACATCAGCACGGAATGCATTGATCTCGTCCATAGAGCGGAAGCTGAGCAATTCGAAGTAACGCCACATCAGCGCATCCGGAATGGAAACCAGCTTGCCGTACATCACACCCGGCGCTTCCTGAATACCGACGTAGTTGCCCAACGATTTGGACATCTTCTTTACGCCATCCAGGCCTTCGAGCAACGGCATGGTCAGAATGCACTGAGCTTCCTGACCATAAGCACGTTGCAGCTCACGCCCCATCAGCAGGTTGAACTTCTGGTCGGTGCCGCCCAGCTCGACGTCCGCGCGCAAGGCGACCGAGTCGTAACCCTGAACCAGCGGATAAAGGAACTCATGAATGGCAATGGGTTGATTGGTCGTATAGCGCTTATCGAAGTCGTCACGCTCGAGCATGCGCGCAACGGTGTACTGCGATGTCAGGCGAATGAAGTCGGCCGGCCCCATCTGGTCCATCCAGGTGGAGTTGAACGCCACTTCGGTTTTCGCCGGATCAAGAATCTTGAAGACTTGAGTCTTGTAGGTCTCGGCATTCTCGAGAACCTGCTCACGGGTAAGTGGTGGACGCGTTGCGCTCTTGCCGCTTGGATCACCGATCATCCCGGTGAAGTCACCTATAAGGAAGATCACCTGATGCCCCAGCTCCTGGAACTGACGCAGCTTATTAATAAGCACAGTGTGACCCAGGTGCAAATCCGGCGCGGTCGGATCGAAGCCTGCCTTAATACGCAGCGGCTGGCCACGCTTGAGCTTTTCGATCAGCTCGGACTCGACCAACAGTTCTTCCGCACCACGTTTGATCAGCGCTAGCTGCTCTTCAACCGACTTCATAACAGACCCGCAAGGCTCGAATTCAAAGGGAACCAACCATACAAGATCGCGCGTCAAATACAAAGTTTGGCCGGCGCAATGACGCCAATCCGCTGGCAGAGTGACCACGGACTTGCTTCAGAGATGATTTGGTTATATTTTATACAGTTATTTCATCTTCATCATGTCATTCATCTTTTCCAATTCATCTTTTTCAAAGTCAAAATTACCTATGACCAAAGAATCGTCTAAAGCGCCACCGCTTTACCCGAAGACCCACCTGCTCGCAGCAAGTGGCATCGCCGCCCTTCTGAGCCTGGCGCTTCTGGTATTTCCTTCCAGTGATGTAGAAGCCAAAAAGACGACTCTGAGTCTTGAACTGGAAAGCCCTGCTGAACAACTGACACAAGATCAAGACGCCGCCGAAGCGGCCCAAGCCACAAATGAGTCCGCAACGTCCCCTTTCGCGCAAATCGAAAACAGCGCCGAAGACACCCCGGAAACCGCTCAGGCCGCACCTGTGCCAGTGGTCGAGGAAAAGAAGGCACCCAACCACAGGGAAGTGATCGTCGCCAAAGGCGATACGCTTTCTACGCTGTTCGAAAAAGTCGGACTTCCAGCTGCGTCGGTGCATGAAGTACTGGCCAGCGACAAGCAAGCCAAGCAGTTCAGCCAGCTGAAACATGGCCAGAAACTCGAATTCGAATTGAGCCCTGAAGGCCAGCTGACCAACCTGCACAGCAAGGTCAGTGACCTCGAAAGCATCACGCTGACCAAGAATGACAAGGGTTACGTATTCAACAGAATCACCGCCAAGCCTACCGTGCGCTCAGCCTACGTTCATGGTGTGATCAACAGCTCGCTGTCACAATCTGCCGCTCGCGCCGGCCTGTCGCACAGCCTGACCATGGACATGGCCAGCGTGTTTGGCTATGACGTCGACTTCGCCCAGGATATTCGCCAGGGTGACGAGTTCGACGTGATCTACGAACAAAAGGTTGTCAACGGCAAGGCCGTCGGTAACGGGCCGATCCTCTCAGCGCGCTTCACCAACCGCGGCAAGACCTACACCGCCGTGCGCTACACCAACAAACAAGGCAACAGCAGCTACTACACTGCTGACGGCAACAGCATGCGCAAAGCGTTTATTCGTACACCGGTAGATTTCGCTCGCATCAGTTCCAAGTTTTCCATGGGTCGCAAGCACCCGATCCTGAACAAGATCCGCGCCCACAAAGGTGTCGACTACGCAGCTCCTCGCGGTACGCCAATCAAGGCTGCCGGCGACGGCAAAGTGTTGTTGGCCGGTCGCCGCGGCGGCTACGGCAACACCGTGATCATTCAGCACGGCAACACCTATCGCACACTGTATGGCCACATGCAGGGATTTGCCAAAGGCGTCCGGACCGGTAGTTCTGTAAAGCAGGGCCAAGTGATTGGATACATCGGTACTACCGGTCTGTCTACTGGCCCTCATTTGCACTACGAGTTCCAGGTCAATGGTGTGCACGTTGATCCGCTGGGTCAAAAGGTGGCGATGGCCGATCCGATTTCCAAAGCGGAACGCGCTCGCTTCCTCGCGCAGAGTCAGCCGCTGATGGCGCGCATGGACCAAGAGAAGTCCACCCAACTGGCTTCGAGCAAGCGCTAAGCCATGACGCTCTATATAGGTGTGATGTCCGGGACCAGCCTCGATGGCCTGGATATCGCGCTGGTCGAGATAGCGCCAGCGATCAAGCTGATCGCCACGCACTACATTCCCATGCCTGACTCCCTGCGCAGCGAGCTGCTTGGCTTGTGCGCCAGTGGCCCGGACGAAATTGCCCGCTCAGCCATTGCCCAGCAGAATTGGGTAAAGCTGGCGGCGCAGGGCATTCATACCCTTCTTGATGAACAGAACCTGAAACCCGAAGACATTCGCGCGATTGGCAGCCACGGCCAGACCATTCGCCACGAACCGTCGCGCGGCTTCACGGTGCAAATCGGCAACCCCGCCCTGCTGACAGAATTGACCGGTATCACGGTAGTCAGCGACTTCCGCAGCCGCGATGTGGCGGCCGGCGGTCAAGGCGCCCCGCTGGTTCCGGCCTTCCACGAAGCCTTGTTTGAAGAACAGGCCGGCAACCGCGCGGTATTGAATGTTGGCGGTTTCAGCAACCTCAGCCTGATCGAGCCCGGCAAACCTGTGGCGGGCTTCGACTGCGGCCCGGGGAATGTGTTGCTGGACGCCTGGATTCATCAGCAACGTGGCGAAAACTTTGATCGCAACGGCCAATGGGCCGCCAGCGGCAAGATCGAACCTGTTCTGCTGAAAGCGCTGCTTGACGATCCGTTCTTCCTGACCAAAGGCCCGAAAAGCACGGGTCGTGAAGTGTTCAACCTGCCTTGGCTGACACAGCATTTATCAACGCTGCCGCCCTTCGCCGCCGAAGACGTGCAAGCAACGCTGCTTGAACTGACCGCACTGACCATTACCGAATCGCTGCAAAGCGCTCAATCGGATACCCGGGAGTTGCTGGTTTGTGGCGGCGGCGCACACAACGCCACATTGATGAAGCGGCTGGCCAGCCTGCTGCCTGACGCGACAGTCAGCAGCACAGCCACTCACGGCGTTGACCCCGACTGGGTAGAGGCCATGGCCTTCGCCTGGCTGGCCCACTGCTGCCTCGAAGGCATCGCCGCCAACCGCCCAAGCGTCACCGGTGCCCGCGGCCTGCGCATACTCGGCGCCATCTACCCCGCCTGAAGCAGAACCCCGGACAGCAAAACGCCGCATGACCCTGAGGTCATGCGGCGTTTGTTCATGCGGTGAAGCGCGATCAGATCGAGAACGAAGAGCCGCAGCCACACGTGGTGGTGGCGTTCGGGTTCTTGATGACGAAACGCGAACCTTCCAGACCTTCCTGGTAATCCACCTCGGCGCCTGCCAGGTACTGGAAGCTCATCGGATCGACGACCAGACTCACACCCTCGCGCTCGACGATGGTGTCGTCATCGGCCACTTCTTCATCGAAGGTAAAGCCGTACTGAAAACCTGAACAACCGCCGCCCGTAACAAATACGCGCAGCTTCAAGCGATCATTCCCCTCTTCATCGACCAGGCTCTTCACCTTGTGCGCGGCACCGTGGGTGAATTGCAAAGCCGTGGGGGTGAAGGATTCGACGCTCATGCTAACTATCTCCCGGCGTTACGCCGCCATAATGCGTGATGACGCGCATTATCCGCTTCTCCTAGAAAATTGGTCAACTATTGTTACGGTATATCAATAAACCCGATTGCCGGCAGGAAATGCAAAAAGGCCCGTTCGACGGGCCTTTTTACTGAGCGGGATAAACCTTACGGCAACATGCCGGCGTGGGACAGGCCCAGACGCTCATCCAGTCCAAACAGGATGTTCAGGTTCTGCACTGCCTGACCCGACGCGCCTTTGACCAGGTTATCGATTACCGACAACACCACCACCAGATCACCGTCCTGCGGACGATGCACGGCGATACGGCAAACGTTGGCACCGCGTACGCTGCGGGTTTCCGGATGGCTGCCTACCGGCATCACATCAACGAACGGCTCGTTGGCATAACGCTTTTCAAACAGCGCCTGCAGATCCACCGAGCGATCCACGACCGTCGCATAGAGTGTCGAGTGGATGCCGCGAATCATCGGGGTCAGGTGCGGAACGAAAGTCAGCCCGACGTCCTTGCCTGCTGCGCGACGCAGACCCTGGCGAATTTCCGGCAAGTGACGGTGACCTTTGACGGCGTAGGCCTTCATGCTTTCCGATGTCTCGGAGTACAGCGAACCTACGGAAGCGCCACGACCGGCACCGCTGACGCCGGATTTGCAGTCAGCGATCAAGCGAGTGGTATCGGCCAGGCCGGCTTCGAGCAATGGCAGGAAGCCCAGTTGCGTAGCGGTCGGGTAGCAACCTGGCACGGCGATCAGGCGCGCCTGTTTGATTTGCTCGCGATTGACTTCCGGCAAGCCGTAGACCGCTTCTTCCAGCAGCTGCGGCGCACCGTGCGGCTGGCCGTACCACTTGGCCCATTCGTCAGCGTCTTGCAGACGGAAGTCTGCCGACAGGTCGATGACCTTGGTCCCGGCCGCCAGCAGTTCACCGGCCAGCGCATGGGCGACACCGTGAGGCGTGGCGAAGAACACCACGTCGCAGGCGCCCAGGGTCTTGATGTCCGGAACGCTGAACGCCAGGCCATCGTAATGACCGCGCAGGTTCGGGTACATGTCAGCCACGGCCAGACCGGCCTCGGATCGGGAAGTGATCACCACCACTTCTGCCTGCGGATGCTGCGCCAACAGACGCAGCAGTTCGACACCGGTGTAACCCGTGCCGCCGACGATACCGACCTTGACCATAAACCTGCCCTCAACGAACCCACTGGAAAGCCGTCGATAATAGGGCCCGTATCGTCCTGCGACAACCGGCAAGGTGACGTGCGGACGCTCTACCCTCTACTATCTTCGCTACCGTGAACCTGGGAATAACTAAAAATGCTTTATCTGTGGCTCAAAGCGCTTCACATCATCAGCATGGTCTGCTGGTTTGCCGGCCTGTTTTACTTGCCGCGCCTGTTCGTCTATCACGCCCAAAGCGAAGACGCTGTCAGCAAAGAACGCTTCAGCCTGATGGAGCGCAAGCTGTACCGCGGCATCATGGGCCCGGCGATGATCGCCACGCTGATTTTCGGTATTGCACTGATTGCGCTGAACCCAAGCATATTCAGTCAAGGCGCCTGGATTCACGCCAAATTGACGCTGGTGGTCATCCTGATCGGCTACCACCACATGTGCGGCGCGCAGGTGAAACGTTTTGCCCGTGGCGAGAACACCCGCAGCCATGTCTTTTATCGCTGGTTCAATGAAGTGCCGGTTCTGATATTGCTGGCTATCGTAATTCTGGTCGTCGTTCGGCCGTTCTAACTTCAATCGGCAACACTCACCGGGGTACTTCCAATGTCGCTGCCCGCTTTGCTCGAACAACGTTTGCGCCTGCCCGTCGTGGCAGCGCCGATGTTCCTGATTTCCAATCCACAATTGGTACTCGCCTGCTGCCGTAATGGCGTAGTGGGCAGCTTTCCCGCGCTGAACCAGCGCGAGAGCAGCGGTTTCAAAGCCTGGCTGGAAGAAATCGAGGCTGGCCTGGCGACACTGGACAACCCCGCGCCCTATGCCGTGAACCTGATCGTCCACAACAGTAATCCACGGCTGCAGGCGGACCTGGACATCTGCATCGAGCACAAGGTGCCGATCGTGATCACCAGCCTCGGCGCCGTGAAAGAACTGGTCGATGCCGTCCACAGTTATGGAGGCCTGGTCTTCCATGACGTAACGACCCGACGCCACGCAGAGAAAGCCGCCGAAGCGGGCGTTGATGGCTTGATTGCCGTGGCCGCGGGCGCCGGCGGACACGCGGGAACCTGGAGCCCGTTTTCGCTGATTGCCGAAATCCGCCAGTTCTTCGACAAGACCCTGCTGCTGGCCGGCTGCCTCAATCATGGCCACGAGATACTCGCGGCACAATTGCTCGGTGCGGATCTGGCCTACTTCGGTACACGATTTATCGGCACCGCTGAAAGTCATGCGCCTGACGCCTACAAAGAGATGCTGCTGAACGCCAGAGCGGCAGACATCATCCATACACCGGCCGTGTCGGGCGTACCGGCGAGCTTTATGCGTCAGAGCCTGGAAGCGGCCGGTTTCGACATGGCGGCGCTGCAAAACAAGGGCGAGGTCAATTTCGGCTCCAAGCTCAAGCCATTGAGCGATGAAGCCAAGGCTTGGAAAACCGTGTGGTCCGCCGGCCAGGGCGTCGGAGAAATCGATGATTTGCCGAGCGTGGATCAATTGGTCGCCCGGCTGGACGCTGAATACCGCAAGGCGCTGGAACTGGCGGCACAACTGCCGAAACGCTGGCCACGCTGACAGGAAAATTTGGCCAGCCATCCTCGGCTGGCCTTACACTCCGTGCTCGCAGCACCTTAACTATTCAAACACTCGCGACAAGGATGCCTCGCAATGAGCGACAACCGTTTCAAGATCGTATTCGACGGCGCTCTGCTGCCGGGCGTTGAAATCACCACCGCCAAACTCAATCTGGCGGCGTTGTACAAAAGCGAAGTGGCGGCCATCGAACGGCTGTTCACCGGGCAGACCGTAACGCTCAAGCAAAACCTGTCGCAGACAGAGGCGCAAACCTACCTTCAGGCGCTGACGAAAACCGGCATCGATGCCCGTATCGAAGCCGAACCCTCGATTGAACTGAACCTGGACGATGTTCAACACCACGCCGCCGTAAGCAGCCAACCAGTATTCGCAGACCCCGAGTCTCCCTACGCACCGCCGCGGGCCACCGTTGGTGAAAGCTTGCCGCAGTTCGCCACGCTCAAGCCATTCAGCGTCGAAGGACGCATCGGCCGTTTGCGTTATCTGGCCTGGACCATGGTCCTGACGCTGGTCATGCTCGGTATCGGGTCGGTCGTGGCGATTTTCGCCATCGCCCTGATCAGCAGCGATTCCACCGCAGGCCTGATTGTCGGAGGCCTGGTGGCATTTTTCCTGTGCATCGCCATCGCAGTCGTCAGCATTCAGATCAGCGTTCAACGGCTACACGATATTGGTTGGTCCGGCTGGCTCTGGTTGCTGAATCTCGTGCCATTCGTGGGCAGTTTCTTTCCGTTCGTGATCATGTGCGTGCCAGGCACCAACATCGCCAATCGCTACGGCCCTCCACCACCGCCGAACACCACGGCAGTCAAAGTGCTGTCTTCGCTGTGGGTCGTGGTCATTGCCCTCGGCTTTGTTGGTCTGTTGGCGGGTGGCTTCAGTGCAATCCAGCAAGAATACGAAAACGCGGCCGAAACCAGCTATGACAGCGGCTCGGTAACCACCGACGAAGTGGAAGCCGAGCCCGCCGAAGAGGCGGAACAAGTACCGGATTCCACAGACGATGAAGCCGAAGAAGCCCCGGCCACTGTAGACTCTGCGAAAGAATGAACAGCGCTCCCCGCCCGTGACACCTGCGTCGCCGGCGCGGAGCCGTTGCGATGGAGAACTGCATGACCCGTTACGCTCTGATCACTGGCGCTTCCAGCGGCATCGGCCTGGCGATGGCCGAAGCGCTGGCCCGCCGTGGCCGCAGCCTGATTCTGGTGGCCCGACAACGTGATCAGCTGGAAAGTATTGCAATTGAACTGACCCAACGTTTTGGCGTGGAGGTGTTATTCCGCGCCTGCGACCTCGGCGAGCCACTGCGCCTGTCCGGGTTTCTGCTGGAACTGGAAGAAGGTGACCGGCAGATCGACCTGCTGGTGAACTGCGCCGGCATCGGCACCTGCGGCCCTTTCCTGGCGCAGGACTGGATGACCGAGCAAGACCTGATCGAAGTGAACATCCTGGCCCTGACCCGCCTGTGTCATGCCATCGGTAACAGCATGGCGTTGCAGGGTGGCGGACAGATCCTGAATGTCGCTTCGGTCGCGGCCTTCCATCCCGGCCCCTGGATGAGCACTTACTACGCCAGCAAAGCCTATGTGCTGCACTTCTCCGAAGGGTTGCGCGTCGAGCTGAAGAAATGCGCGGTCAAGGTTTCCGTACTCTGCCCCGGTCCGACCCGCACCGCGTTTTTCCGCACCGCGCAGTTGGACAGCGACAAACTGGTCCGAAGCAAACTGTTGATGAGCCCCGAGGAAGTCGCGCTGTATACGGTGCGGGCTCTGGAAAAGAATCGCGCCATCATTATTCCGGGCCGGCTGAACCGCTGGCTCGCTTTCCTGCCACGGCTTGGCTCACGCTGGTTGATCAGGACCCTCACAGGCATGGTCAACAAGGCCTATTGCCCGCGCTGATCAAGCTTCAAGGCAAAAGGCTGGGCGCGGGGATCACCCATGAGTACACTCAGGCCAGACCAAATAACGGAGAAAACAGCTGTGGATACTCTGTTCACCAAGATCATCAACCGGGAAATCCCGGCGAAGATCATTTACGAGGACGACCAGGTACTGGCCTTCCACGACATCGCCCCACAGGCACCGGTGCATTTTCTGGTGATCCCGAAGAAACCGGTGCGCACCCTCAACGACCTCACCGAGGACGACAAGGCATTGGCCGGGCATATCCTGTTCACTGCCCAGCGCCTGGCAAAGGAACTGGGTTGCGAGAAAGGTTTTCGCGTTGTCATGAACTGCAATGAAGAAGGCGGACAGACTGTTTACCACATTCATATGCACGTACTGGGTCAACGCCAGATGCATTGGCCGCCGGGTTGATTGCAGCTCTGCGGGTGTTTGTGGTGAGGGAGCTTTTGCTCCCGCGGGGCTGCGTAGCGGCCCTGAAACCTGAGCCCCCGACTTATCAGCAAAAACAAATCAGCCTTCATTGCGACTGCTTCGCAGTCGGACAGGAGCAAGTTCTCTCGCCACAGAAACCTGTCCCGCCACGCCCTTCATCCCGGCCCATGACCCAGCGCAAACCTTCCCTGGCCGATTGGGGTAAACTGGCCGCCGAGATTCTTCCCGGAGGTCAGCATGACTACCCAACGTCACTACTCGCCGATTGACCGTCTTCTGCTGCAAGCCGATGCTGCGATGCGTACCCTGCTGCCCTTCAGTGGCCAGCCGTACCGTCCGTCTCCCGCGATCGTGCAGCCGGAAACGCAAATGAGCGACGAAGACACCCGGCACGTTGCCGGTTTGATGCGTATCAACCACACCGGCGAAGTCTGCGCCCAGGCGCTGTATCAGGGTCAGGCCCTGACCGCCAAGTTGCCGCAGGTGCGCGCGGCCATGGAACATGCCGCTGAAGAAGAAATTGACCACCTGGTCTGGTGCGAGCAACGCATCAAGCAGTTGGGCAGCCACACCAGCATTCTCAATCCGCTGTTCTATGGCATGTCATTCGGGATTGGTGCGGTAGCCGGGTTGATCAGCGACAAGGTCAGCCTGGGGTTCGTTGCGGCAACGGAGCATCAGGTGTGCAAGCATTTGAATGAACATCTTGAGCAGTTGCCGGCCGAGGACGAAAAGTCCCGGGCGATACTTGAGCAAATGCGGATTGATGAAGAGCACCATGCCGAAAGTGCGTTGGAGGCTGGGGGCTTTCGTTTTCCGGCGCCGGTGAAGTTCGGGATGAGCTTGATGGCCAAGGTGATGACCAAGAGTACTTATCGGATCTGATTTCAGATTTTTTGTAGGCGCAAGCTTGCTGCTCCTACAGGGGCAAGACACAAAAAAGGCGACTGCCGTGAGGTAGTCGCCTTTTTTTGTGTTCAAAGTCTTAGGTCGGCATGTTGCGCGCGTAGAAGATTTCGAGCATTTCGTGTTTCACACGGTCGGTCACTTGAGCACGCTGCTCAGGGGACAGGCTGTTGGTCGCATCACCGAACAGGTAGTTATCCAGTTCGAAGTTCTTCAACAGCATTTTGGTGTGGAACAGGTTTTCCTGGTACACGTTCACGTCGGTCATCTGGTACGCGTCGCGGGTGTCGTCGGAGAGGTAGTTCTGAATCGAGTTGATCTCGTGATCGATGAAGTGCTTGTTGCCTTCGACGTCACGGGTGAAACCGCGCACACGATAATCCACGGTCACAATGTCCGAATCGAACTGGTGAATCAGGAAGTTGAGCGCTTTGAGCGGTGAAATGACGCCACAGGTCGACACGTCAATGTCCACACGGAAGGTCGCAATGCCGTCGTCCGGATGGATTTCCGGGTAGGTGTGCACCGTGATGTGGCTCTTGTCGAGGTGGGCCAGGATAATCTCGGGCAACGGGCCCGGGGATTCTTCGATCTGGCTGTCGGTCGGGGTCACCGGCTCTTCAGAGATCAGAATCGTGACGCTGGCGCCTTGCGGATCGTAGTCCTGACTGGCGATGTTCAGGATGTTGGCACCAATGATATCGACAACTTCCGTGAGGATCTGCGTCAGGCGTTTCGCGTTGTACTCTTCATTGATGTACTCGACGTAAGCCTGCTGGTCTTGCGGGGTTTCCGCGTAGCAGATGTCATAGATGTTGAAGCTCAAGGTCTTTGTCAGGTTATTGAACCCGTGGAGCTTGAGTTTGCTTTTCACCGTTAAAAACTCTCTATGTATTGCGGCCCGGGCCGCGTGATCAAGCATGCCCGTCAGATGCGAACGACGCACCTGCGTAGGACGGTTAACACCTCTTCGCGATGGCGATTTTGGTTGTCTGTTCGGGCGAGCGGCCGGTCGGCTGACGGACCACTACCCTGAAAAAAGTGGCGCATTATGCAGACGTCAGCTTGGGATCGCCAGAGTCTGCACTGCTTTTATGATAGTTGAATGTCGATTCAACCGAGTTCGATGATTTCGTAGTCGTGGGTAATCGCAACACCGGCCGCGCCGAGCATGATCGACGCCGAGCAATACTTCTCGGCAGACAACTCGATGGCGCGTTTGACCTGGGCTTCTTTCAGCCCGCGGCCCTTGACCACGAAGTGCATGTGGATCTTGGTGAAGACCTTCGGGTCCTCGGTCGCACGCTCGGCTTCGAGGAAGGCTTCGCAGCTTTCGACGGCCTGACGGGACTTCTTGAGAATGCTGACCACATCGAAATTGCTGCAACCGCCGACACCCAGCAGGAGCATTTCCATCGGCCGGACACCCAGGTTACGACCACCGGCATCGGGCGGACCGTCCATGACCACGACATGACCGCTGCCGGATTCGCCGAGGAACATGGCTTCGCCAGCCCATTGGATGCGTGCCTTCATCACCAAGACTCCACTGTCTAAAAAAGGGTCGCCAGCTTAGCACAGGGCCTTGGATTGACAGCGTTCGCCGTCCTAAGACATAACCACCGGCTTTGTAGGTAAATTCTCGAATATTGCAGGAAGTGTCTGGTAAGCTGGCGCCAATTCGCTGGCGCATAGCCAGCTTCGCTCCGACGTCAGTGCCTCATAAAAAAACCAAACACACCGTGCAGTCTTTTCGGGATACAACCATGGTTGCTATTGCCCCTACACCCAAAATCAAGAACGTCGACAAGCTGTTGATGCATTGCCAGCGCCGTCGTTATGCGGCCAAGAGCAACATCATTTGCGCCGGTGATCGCTCGGAGACGCTGTTCTTCATCATCAAAGGCTCGGTCACCATTCTGATCGAGGATGACGACGGCCGTGAAATGATCATCGCCTACCTGAACGCCGGGGACTTTTTCGGGGAGCTGGGTCTGTTTGAACAGGCCGGCCTGGAACAGGAGCGCAGCGCCTGGGTGCGCGCCAAGATCGAGTGCGAAGTCGCGGAAATCAGCTACGCGAAATTTCGCGAGTTGTCCCAGCAGGATCCAGACATTCTTTACGTACTCAGCGGACAAATCGCACAGCGCCTGCGCAACACCACACGCAAAGTCGGCGACCTCGCATTTTTCGACGTGACTGGCCGCGTTGCCCGTTGCCTGCTGGAATTGTGCAAACAGCCTGATGCGATGACCCACCCTGATGGCATGCAGATCAAGGTGACTCGTCAGGAAATCGGGCGGATTGTCGGGTGTTCCCGCGAGATGGTTGGCCGCGTGCTCAAGGACCTGGAAGAGCGCAACCTGGTCGACGTCAAAGGCAAGACCATGGTGGTCTTCGGTACGCGCTAAACCTTGAACATGTCTGCCAGCAACTGGCGATAGAGCGCATCGAGACGCTCCAATGCATCGGGCGCCGCAAACTTTTCATGCAAGGCGATGTGGCTCTCGGCACGAACCCGCTGTTCCAGACCGCACGCCTCGTTGAAGCGATTGACCGCCGCGACCATCGATTCGCGCTCGTTATCCAGCAACAAGGCGCCGTGCACCAACCCGACCGGTCGTGAACCACCCTTGCTCTGGCGCCAGCGCTGTGCGGTGCCGACCATCTTGCGTCCGTCGAGATTGACGTTGAAACGGCCATCGCAAAACGCGCCGTCCACTTCGCCCAACGACGAAACGCCGCCCAGTTCATCCAGCAACTGACAGATCGGGCCGCAGAGTCGGCGATAGGCGCTTTCGATACGATTCTGGTCGCCCTCCCTGCGTGGCGGCGCGTAGACCAGCGCGATGTTGATGGTTGATACCGATTGCGGCACTGGCTCGCCGCCGGTTTCGCGCAACAGTACTGGCCAGCCTGCAGCGGCAGATACCTCGCAGGCGGCTTCGAAGTTGGGCAGACGATTCAAGCGGCGTGGCATGACCAGCGCTTTGTCACTTGGCTGCCAGAACAGCAGACCGAATTCCGAGTCGCCGGTGCAGACTGAGGCCAATAGATCCTGTTCGGCCAGGAGACCAGCCTCGACAGTCAGTGAAGTCGGTTTGAACATGAACAACTCCTTAAGACATGAAGTCGTGGGGAATTGGAGCTCCCTTCGCGAGCAAGCCCGCTCTCACATTAGATCGGCGTTGTCTGTACCAGCGCGGTCTGATGTGGGGGGCGGGCTTGCTCGCGAAAGGGGCGCCGCGGCTTGTCTATCTGTACTCAGTCGAGTGTAGAACCACTCACCGCCGTACCACGCTCCGGGAAGAACAGACGCTGCAGCTCGGTGCCCGGGCTTTCGGCGCGCATGAACGCTTCGCCCACCAGGAACGCATACACGTCGCTGATTTCCATCAGTTCGACATCGGCCCGATTGAGGATGCCGCTCTCAGTGATCACCAAACGATCGCGCGGAATTCGCGGCAACAGGTCCAGGGTGGTTTCGAGGCTGACGTCGAAGGTGTGCAGGTTGCGGTTGTTCACGCCGACCAGCGGCGTGTCGAGGGTTTTCAAGGCCCGCTCCAGCTCGTCACCATCGTGGACTTCCACCAGCACATCGAGGCCGACGCTTTTCGCCACCGCCGCCAGCTCGGCCATCTTAACGTCGTCCAGCGCGGAAACGATCAACAGCACGCAGTCAGCGCCCAATGCACGGGCTTCGACGATCTGGTACGGATCGATCATGAAATCCTTGCGGATCACCGGCAGTTTGCACGCCGCCCGGGCCTGCTGCAGATACGCATCGGCGCCCTGGAAATAATCGATATCGGTGAGCACCGAGAGGCAGGTTGCGCCGCCCTTCTCGTAGCTTTTGGCGATGTCGGCAGGAACGAAGTTCTCGCGAATAACGCCTTTGCTTGGCGAAGCTTTCTTGATTTCAGCAATGACCGCCGGCTGTTTCAGCTTGGCCTGCGCGATCAATGCCTTGGCAAAACCACGGGGTGCATCGGCCGCCTTGGCCAGACTTTCCAGCTCCGCCAGACTCACGCGAGCGCTACGCTCGGCGACTTCCTGGACTTTGCGCGCCAGAATGTTTTCCAGAACCGTCGGTACACTCATCCCTCATTCTCCACTTTGAATACCGCGGTAAATGCACCCAACTCCTCAAGTTTTTCCCGGGCGAGGCCTGTGTGCAGCGCATCGTGCGCCAGGGCAACGCCTTCTTTCAAACTACTTGCCAGGTCAGCGGCGTATAGCGCGGCACCGGCATTGAGCACGATCATCTCGGCAGCCTTCTGACCGCTCTCGGTCTTGCGTTTGCCGAGGGCATCGCGAATCAGCTCGAGCGAAGCGGCCGGGCTTTCCACCGCCAGGCCGTGCAGGCTCTGACTCTTCATGCCCAAATCTTCGGGTTCGACCCAATACTCGGTGATCTGGTCATTCTTCAATTCCGCCACGTAGGTCGGCGCGGCCAGGCTGAACTCGTCCAGGCCATCCTTCGAGTGCACCACCAACACGTGCTTGCTGCCCAAACGCTGCAAGACTTCAGCCAACGGCCGGCACAGCGCCTGGCTGAACACGCCCACCACCTGATGTTTCACGCCGGCCGGATTCGTAAGCGGGCCAAGCATGTTGAACAGGGTACGCAAACCAAGATCCTTGCGCGGACCGGCGGCGTACTTCATGGCACTGTGATGAGTCTGGGCAAACATGAAGCCGATGCCGACGTTGTCGATGCAGCGCGCTACCTGAACCGGGGTCAGGTTCAGGTAGATGCCCGCTGCTTCCAGCAGATCGGCGCTGCCGCTTTTGCCCGACACCGCACGGTTACCGTGCTTGGCCACGGTGCAACCGGCCGCGGCCACCACGAAGGAAGACGCCGTCGAGACGTTGAAAATGTTGGCCCCGTCACCGCCGGTGCCGACCACATCGACGACGCCGTCGAGGGTCTTGAGGTCGACCTTGTCCGCCAGCTCGCGCATGACCGACACGGCGCCGACGATCTCGTCGATGCTTTCGCTCTTCATGCGCATGGCCATCATGAACGCGCCAATCTGCGCATCCGAACACTGCCCGGTCATGATTTCGCGCATCACATCGCGCATCTCTTCGGTGCTGAGGTCGAGGTGATCGACGATTCGGCTCAGGGCTGTCTTGATATTCATGGGAAGTCCTTAGCGCGTGCCGCCGGTTTGTTTGAGGAAGTTGGCGAACAGCTCGTGGCCCTGCTCAGTCAGGATAGACTCAGGGTGGAACTGCACACCTTCGATGTTCAACGTCTTGTGACGCAGGCCCATGATTTCGTCGACCGAGCCGTCTTCAAGCTGGGTCCAGGCGGTCAGTTCCAGACAATCCGGCAGGGTTTCGCGCTTGACGATCAACGAGTGATAGCGCGTAACCGTCAGCGGATGATTCAGGCCTTCGAACACACCTTTGTCTTCGTGGAAAACCGGGCTGGTCTTGCCGTGCATCACCTGACGGGCGCGGACTACGTCGCCACCAAACGCCTGGCCGATGGACTGATGGCCGAGGCACACACCCAGAATCGGCAATTTGCCGCCAAAATGCTTGATCACGTCAATCGAGACACCGGCTTCGGTCGGCGTGCAAGGACCCGGTGAAACCACGATCCGCTCAGGATTGAGGGCTTCGATTTCGGCGATGGTGAGTTCATCGTTGCGCACGACTTTGACCTCGGCCCCGAGCTCGCCCAGGTACTGCACAACGTTGTAAGTAAAAGAGTCGTAGTTATCGATCATCAGCAACATGGCTTGAGAACCTCTTGAATTCACTGACTATAAAGACTGCCTTCGAATGAGCGACCCGCAGCGTCCAGCGCTTTGTCAGGCAAAGCGGCATGGCATACGGGGCACGTTCATCGGTCAGCTTTCCGGGGTTTGTTCAGCCAGGGCGACTGCACGGAACATTGCACGGCGCTTGTTCAGGGTTTCTTCCCATTCCAGCGCCGGCACCGAGTCGGCAACGATGCCGCCACCGGCCTGCACGTGCAGTTCGCCGTTCTTGATCACCGCGGTGCGAATGGCAATCGCGGTGTCCATGTTGCCGTTCCAGGCGAAGTAACCGACCGCGCCGCCGTAGACGCCACGCTTGACCGGTTCCAGTTCGTCGATGATTTCCATCGCGCGAATCTTCGGCGCGCCGGACAAGGTGCCCGCCGGCAGGATTGCTCGCAATGCGTCCATCGCCGTCAGCCCGGCCTTCAGTTGGCCAGTGACGTTGGACACGATGTGCATCACGTTGGAATAACGCTCGATGACCATTTTTTCGGTGAGTTTCACAGAACCGATTTCCGAGACGCGACCGGTGTCGTTACGACCCAGGTCGATCAGCATCAAGTGCTCGGCAATTTCCTTGTCGTCGGACAGCAGGTCTTTTTCCAGTGCAAGATCGGCTTCTTCGTTGGCCCCGCGCGGACGCGTGCCGGCGATCGGGCGCACGGTGATCAGGTTGTCCTCGACCCGCACCAGCACTTCCGGCGAACTGCCGACGACGTGGAAGTCGCCGAAGTTGAAGAAGTACATGTAAGGCGTCGGGTTGAAGCAGCGCAGCGCCCGGTACAAATCAATCGGCGCAGCCTTGAAGTCGATCGACATGCGCTGGGACGGCACGACCTGCATGCAGTCACCGGCCAGGATGTATTCCTTGATGGTGTCGACGGCTTTTTCGTAATCGTCCTGGGTGAAACTGGAGCGGAACACTGGATCAGCCGATTGCTGCTTGCTGAAATCCAGGCCGCGGCGTGGGGTGATCGGCTGGCGGAGTTTTTCCAGCAGCTCTTCCAGGCGCGCCTGACCTTGCTCGAAGGCATCGTCCTGCGACGGGTCGGCCAGGACAATCGCGTGCATCTTGCCGGCGAGGTTGTCGAACACCACCACCGCATCGGACACCATCAGCAGAATGTCCGGTACGCCCAGCGGATCCGGGTTCGGGCACTTGCCCAGACGCTTCTCCACATAGCGCACGCAGTCGTAGCCGAAGTAACCCACCAGGCCACCGTTGAAGCGCGGCAGGCCGGGGATGGTCGGTACGTTGTAGCGGGCCTTGAACTCTTCAACGAAGGCCAGCGGATCTTCCGCCTCATGGCTTTCGATCTCGACGCCATCATGGGTCACGCTGACGTGATGATCATGAACCCGCAGCACGGTGCGGCACGGCAGGCCGATGATCGAGTAACGGCCCCATTTCTCCCCGCCCTGCACCGATTCGAGCAGGTAGGAATTGGGTTCGTCAGCCAGTTTCAGGTAGATCGACAGCGGCGTGTCGAAGTCGGCCAGGGTTTCGCAGGCAAGCGGGATGCGGTTATAGCCAGCAGCGGCCAAACGCAGGAATTCTTCGCGGATCATGGGGTAGCCTCGTGGCTTGAGGTGCTAACAGTCAGGTATGCAAACGCGCCGGTAAACCGGCCAGGAACAAGTCAGGCGCGCCAACGCCAGCGGGCCAGGGCCTTGATGACTTTCATCCAGAGTTTGCGAGTGACCACCACGATGGCGTTTCCAGAAGGGGGTTGAACAGCGTCGGCCAACGTTATCTCAGCGGCCGGATCCAGGCAACCGGGAATTAGCTTGCGCAGGTCGTCGATGACCAGCGCCGGTGACTCTTCGGCAATCGGCCGGCCATGGTTGTAGCCGTAACTGAGCGCCACACATTTGACCCCCGCCGCTTTCGCCGCCAGCACATCGCTGCGCGAGTCACCGACGAACAACGATTGCGACGCCGGAATGTTGGCCATTTTCATCACGAAAAACAGCGCGGCCGGGTCGGGTTTCTTCTGCGGCAGGGTGTCGCCGCCGATGATCCATTTGAAATAGCGGCCGATCTTCATCTGATCCAGCAACGGCGCGACGAAGCGCTCCGGCTTGTTGGTGATCAGGGCCATTTCCACGCCTTGTTTGTTCAGCCACTTGAGGGTGTCACGCACGCCGGGGTAAACCACCGTCAGGTCGTGACCGTCCTCATAAAAGCCGTTGAACAATTCCAGGGCATGTTCGGCTTCGACCTCATCGACACCCTCGGCGTCGATGTGATTGGCCAGGGCCCGGCGCACCAGCATCTGCACGCCGTTACCGACCCAGTCACGCACCGATTCGATGCCGACAGGCCGACGCCCGAGATTGAGCAGCATGTTATCCACCGCCGCGGCGAGGTCTGGGACCGAATCGACCAGCGTGCCGTCCAGATCGAACATCACCAGCCGTGGCAGACGCCCCGGGAACAGCTGCTCAAAGCCGCTCATGGGCGGGCCAGCGCCAGTTCGGAACGCATCTTCTCGATGACTTCCTGGTAGTTCGGCGCATTGAAGATCGCCGAGCCGGCCACGAAGGTGTCAGCGCCAGCCGCCGCGATTTCACGAATGTTGTTCACGTTCACGCCGCCGTCGATTTCCAGGCGGATGTCACGGCCCGAGGCATCGATCAATGCGCGAGCTTCGCGCAGTTTGTCGAGGGTGCCGGGGATGAATTTCTGCCCGCCGAAGCCCGGGTTGACGCTCATCAGCAGAATCATGTCGACCTTGTCCATCACGTACTTGAGCACGTCCAGCGGGGTCGCCGGGTTGAACACCAGGCCCGACTTGCAGCCGCCCTCGCGGATCAGTTGCAGGGAACGGTCGACGTGCTGCGTCGCCTCCGGGTGGAAGGTGATGTAGGTCGCGCCGGCTTCAATGAAGTCACCGACGATGCGGTCCACCGGGCTGACCATCAGGTGCGCGTCGATCGGCGCGGTCACGCCGTACTTGCGCAGTGCGGCGCAGACCATCGGGCCGATGGTCAGGTTCGGCACGTAGTGGTTGTCCATGACATCGAAGTGCACGAAGTCGGCGCCGGCGGCCAGAACGTTGTCCACTTCCTCCCCCAGGCGGGCGAAGTCGGCGGAGAGAATCGATGGAGCAATTACGAAGGGCTGCATGACGCACCTTTTCTGAGCAGAATCACGATGGCGCGCATTGTATACCTCATGCTTTGGCGCGCGCACCGTGACGCGATAATCAGTAAGCCGCGCGGTAGATCTTCTCGATATCAATCGCGCTCAATTTGCGCGGATTATTGCGCATCAGCCGCTCGATCCCCGCCGCTTCCACGGCCATGGCCGGGATCGCATCCTCGGGGACGCCGAAACTGCGCAGGCCCGGCGGGATTTCCACGGCGGCGCACAATGCGGTCATCGCCTCGACGGCTTTGTCCGCGGCGTCATTGGCGCTCAGATGAGCGGTCTTCACCCCCATGGCTTCGGCAATATCCTGCATGCGCTCGACGCAGGCCATTTTGTTCCAGGTCATGACATACGGCAGCAACAAGGCGTTACTGACACCGTGGGCGATGTTGAAACGACCGCCCAGCGGATACGCCAGCGCATGCACCGCGCCGACGCCGGCATTGCCGAATGCCATCCCCGCCATCAGGCTGGCGGTGGCCATGTCCTCGCGCGCCTGCAGATTGGAGGGGTTCGCGTAGGCCTTGGGTAACGCTTTGGTGATCAACTTGATCGCGCCGATGGCCAGTGCGTCGGTAATGGCTGAAGCATTGAGGGACAAATAAGACTCGATGGCGTGCACCAGCGCGTCGACGCCACTGGCGGCGGTGACGCTGCGCGGGCATGTCAGGGTCATTTGCGGGCTGACCAGCGCCACGTCCGGCAACAGATAGTCGCTGACGATGCCCTTTTTCAACTGCGCAACCTTGTCGGAAAGGATCGCGACGTTGGTCACTTCCGAGCCGGTGCCGGCGGTAGTCGGGATGGCGATCAGCGGTGGGCCTTTGCGTGGCACCTGGTCGATGCCGAACAGATCTTCCAGCTCGCCGTGGTAACCGGCGTAGGCCGCGACGCTTTTGGCAATGTCGATCGCACTGCCGCCGCCCAGACCGATCAGCCCGTCATGCCCGCCTTCACGGTAAACGCGCATGCAGTCTTCGACGATGGCGATTTCCGGGTCCGGCAACACACGGTCGAAAATCTCGTAGCTCCGATCACCCAGCTGGGCCAGCGCCAGCGCGACCGTACCGGACTTGACGAGCGCGGCGTCGGTGACGATCAGCGGGTTGTCGATATCCAGGCGCGTGAGCTCGGCGGACAGTTGCTCGATGGCAGCCGCGCCGGTGATCAGTTTGTGGGCGATTTTGAAAGAGGAAAGACTCATCGTGCGCAGCCTCTTATAGATAGGGGAGCTGGGCACAATAGTAGCTGGGGATTGGGGTTTGTCTGCTATTCAGGTTGTGAATGCCCCAACATCCCGAAACACCTTGAATTCCTGTGGGAGCGAGCCTGCTCGCGATAGCGGAGTATCAGTCGACATCAATATTGAATGTCAGTCCGTCATCGCGAGCAGGCTCGCTCACACAGGAGATGGTGTGTGGGTTTAGACCTGGGCAGTGCGCAGTTTTTCGCTGCGGCCACGCAGCCATTCCAGGGTCAGCAGCAGGATCACCGAGAACGCAATCAGCAGCGTTGCCGCGGCGGCAATGGTCGGGCTGAGGTTTTCGCGGATACCGCTGAACATCTGCCGTGGCAAGGTTGCCTGCTCGGGACCGGCGAGAAACAGCGTCACCACCACCTCATCGAACGAGGTCGCAAAGGCAAACAGCGCGCCGGAGATCACGCCGGGCGCAATCAGCGGCAAGGTCACGCGACGGAACGCGGTCAGCGGCGACGCCCCCAGACTTGCGGCGGCCCGCACCAGGTTCTGGTTGAAACCCTGCAACGTCGCCGACACCGTGATAATCACGAACGGCACACCCAGCACCGCATGCACCACGATCAGCGAGAAGAAGCTGTTGCCCAGCCCCAGCGGTGCAAAGAACAAATAGCTGGCCACACCAATGATCACCACCGGCACCACCATCGGCGAAATCACCAGCGCCATCACCAGCGGCTTGCCCGGGAAGTCGCCGCGGGTCAGGCCAATCGCCGCCAGCGTACCGAAGATCATCGCCAGCACGGTCGCTGCCGGGGCGACGATGATGCTGTTCTTCAATGCGCGCATCCATTCCGCCGAGGTGAAGAAATCCTGATACCAGTGCAACGAGAATCCTTGCAGCGGGTACACCAGGAAACTGCCCGAGTTGAACGACAGCGGAATGATCACCAGCACCGGCAGAATCAGGAACAACAGAATCAAGCCGCAGAGAATCCGCAAGCTGTAGAACCACACCCGTTCGATGGGCGACATATAAGGACTCAGCATTTCATTCTCCCCTTAGCTCAGGCGCAGGCGACTGGCGCCCACCAGCCAGCTGTAAATCAGATAAAGCACCACGGTCGCCAACAGCAACAGCCCACCGAGCGCAGTCGCCATGCCCCAGTTGATGCTGGTGTTGGTGTAGAAGGCGACGAAATAGCTGACCATCTGATCGTTCGGGCTGCCCAGCAACGCCGGGGTGATGTAGTAGCCGATGGCGAGGATGAACACCAACAGGCAACCGGCACCGACACCCGCATAGGTCTGCGGGAAGTAGACCCGCCAGAAGCTGGCGAACGGGTGGCAGCCGAGGGAAATCGCGGCGCGCATGTAGGTCGGCGAGATGCCTTTCATGACGCTGTAGATCGGCAGAATCATGAACGGCAGCAGGATGTGCACCATCGAGATGTAGACCCCGGTGCGGTTGAACACCAGCTCCAGCGGTTTATCGATGATGCCCATGGCCATCAGGCCGCTATTGATCAAACCGCCTGATTGCAGCAACACGATCCACGCGGCAACCCGGACCAGGATCGAAGTCCAGAACGGCAGCAGCACCAAAATCATCAACAGGTTACTTTGGCGCGAAGGCAAGTTTGCCAGCAGGTAAGCCAATGGATAGGCGAGTACCAGGCAAATGGTGGTGATGATCAGGCCCATCCAGAAGGTCCGGGCGAAGATGTCGAGGTAGATCGCCTGATCGGGCGTGGCCGGGGCGATTTCGCCGAGGTCGTCGATGCGGTGATCGACCGCTGCCAGCAGGTAGTACGGCGTGATATTGCTGGTGTTGCGACGAACCGCTTGCCAGTAGGCCGGGTCGCCCCAGCGTTCGTCGAGACCTTCCAGCGCTTCTTTATAAGAGGCCGGTTCGGTGGCGAACGGCAAGGCGCGAGCGGTTTTGGTCAGCAGGCTGCGGTAGCCGGCCAACTCCATGTTCAACCGCTTGGACAGGTCGCCCAAGGTCTGATTCTTGCGCGCTTCAGCGAGGTCTTCGCTGGCCGCTTTGTACACCGGTTCAGCGGGCAGGCCGCGGCCGTCCCAACCGGCAATGGCCGCCACGGTGCGCGGCATGCCGCCGACCACTTCCGGGTTGCCCACGCTTTTGTAGAGCAGCGCCACGATCGGCACCAGGAACACCAGCAACAGAAACAGCACCAGCGGCGCGATCAAGGCCTGGGCCTTCCAGCGATTGATCCGCTCGGCGTGCTTGAGCCGCTGCTTCAAGGTGGGGTCAGTGCCCGCGTTCAGGGGAATGGCGGTGGCCATGGCGTACTCCGGAAATCTTTGATCATTCGTTGAAGTGGGAGCGAACTGGTGTGGCGAGCGAGCTTGCTCGCGCTGGGCTGCGAAGCGGCCCCAAAATTCTGCTGAAAACGGCTAATTCTGTGAGTGCTGCGCACTCAAGCGGGAGCAAGCTCCCTCGCCACAAAAGCTCGCCCTCACAGGAGGGCGAGCCCTCTGCTTACTTCGCAGCCCAGGAATTGAAGCGCTGTTCCAGTTGCTCGCCGTTGTCAGCCCAGAAGCTGACGTCGATCTGCACCTGGTTGGCGATGTTTTCCGGAGTGGTAGGCATGTCTTTCAGGACATCCTTGGCCAGCAACGGAACAGCCTGGGTGTTGGCCGGGCCGTAGGCGATGTTTTCCGAATAGGTCTTCTGCTGCTGTGGTTGTACCGAGAACGCGATGAATTTCTTCGCCGCTTCAGCACGAGCCTTGTCCAGGCCTTTTGGAATCGCCCATGCGTCGAAGTCGTAGATACCGCCGTTCCACACGACTTTCAAATTGCTTTCTTTCTGTACCGCTGCAATCCGCCCGTTGTAGGCCGAGCTCATGACCACGTCACCGGAAGCGAGGTACTGCGGCGGTTGCGCGCCAGCTTCCCACCACTGAATGCTTGGTTTGAGCTCATCGAGCTTTTTGAACGCGCGGTCCTGACCGTCTTTGCCGGCCAGCACTTTGTAGACGTCCTTCGGCGCAACGCCGTCGGCCATCAGAGCAAATTCCAGGGTGTACTTGGCGCCTTTACGCAGGCCACGCTTGCCCGGGAATTTCTTGGTGTCCCAGAAATCCACCCAGCTGGTTGGTGCGCTTTTCAGCTTGTCGGCGTTGTAGGCCAACACGGTCGACCACACGAAGAAACCCACGCCGCAAGGCTGGATGGCGCCTTTGACGTAATCTTCGGTCTTGCCGAACAGCGCCGGGTCGAGTTGCTCGAACATGTCTTCGTCGCAACCACGGGACAATTCTGGCGATTCAACTTCCACCAGGTCCCAGGACACGCTCTTGGTGTCGACCATGGCTTTGACCTTGGCCATCTCGCCGTTGTACTCGCCGGCGACAATCTTGCCGTTACCCGCCGCTTCCCACGGTGCGTAGAAGGCTTTGACCTGCGCAGCCTTGTTCGCCCCGCCAAAGGACACCACGGTCAGGTCCGGGCCCGCCGCCATCGCGTGTGCCGCACCCATCATGCCCATGACCAGGGCGGTGAATTTCAGGGATCTCAACATTTATTGTTCTCTCCACGTGCAGGGTTGGTTGAAGCAGGGGGCGATCAGTTCGCCTCTAAAAGTGGGTCGAGCGCGCGAACGTGTTCGACTTGCCAGCCAAGCGGTACCACGTCGCCAACAGCGAGCGCGGGATCGAGCTCGGCAATCGGTTGTTTCACGAAGAAGTCGGTCTTGCCACAGACTTCCAGGCGAACCCGGACGTGGTCGCCCAGATAGATGAATTCCGCCACCCTCCCTGAGAAGCGGTTGACGCAGGACTCGCTCGAACCATTGAGGCTCACGCGTTCCGGACGAATCGACAGCGTGACGGGTTCGCCGGTCTTGCCGACGTTGACCGCCAGCGCTTCAACCTTTTCACCGCGACCGAGCTCGACCACGCAACGGTCGCCGGTCTGGCTGTGCAGACGGCCATTGAGACGGTTGTTCTCGCCGATGAAGTTGGCGACGAAGGTGTTCTTCGGTTCTTCGTAGAGGCTGCGTGGCGGGGCGATCTGCTGGATTTCGCCCTGATGGAACACGGCCACGCGGTCGGACATGGTCAACGCTTCGCCCTGATCGTGGGTCACGTAGACCACGGTCACGCCGAGGCGCTGGTGCAGGTGTTTGATTTCCATCTGCATGTGTTCGCGCAGTTGTTTGTCGAGTGCGCCGAGGGGTTCGTCCATCAACACCAGTTGCGGCTCGAACACCAGCGCACGGGCCAAAGCCACACGCTGTTGCTGACCGCCGGACAGTTGCGCCGGATAGCGCTGGGCGAAGGTGTCGAGCTGAACCATGCTCAGGACACGTTTGACCCGGTCACTGACATCGCTCTTGTTCAAGCCGCGCACGGTCAGCGGAAACGCGAGGTTCTCGGCGACGGTCATGTGCGGGAACAATGCGTAGTTCTGGAACACCATGCCGATGTCGCGCTTGTGCGGCGGCACGTTGTTGATGGCACGCCCGGCCAGGAGAATTTCGCCGGCGGTTGGCGTTTCGAAACCGGCGAGCATCATCAGGCTAGTGGTCTTGCCCGAGCCGGACGGCCCTAGCAAGGTGAGGAACTCGCCTTTGCGAATATCCAGGTTGAGGTCTTTGACGATCAGGTTCTCGCCGTCGTAGCTCTTCTGCACTCCACGAAAGCTGACCAGAATGTCGCTGGCCCCTGCGTTTGAATCGACCTGGCTCATACCCACACCTTTGTTGTTGATGACTGCTGTGGGCTAAGCCTAGTGGACGCTGGTGACCACGCAAATCGGGGCGCAGGAGAGAATCGCCTCAGCCGGATGGAAGGTTGGGGGTAGGGATTGCCCTACAAGGATGGCGGGGATGGATATGTCGATTCGGGATAGCGACAGGCGGTGAGCTGCAAACCGCAAGAACCGGTAAAAGCGGCGCTGGAGGCATGTCGCAAATGGACATGCCGACATAGTCCCTTCGACAGCTCCTGCGGGTGATCGCGAACAGTTTTCAGAGGAGCTTGTGCTCCATCGCGTACTTCACCAGTTCGGCCAAGGAGGTGATGTTGAGTTTCTGCATCAGCCGCGCCTTGTGGGTGCTGATGGTCTTGCTGCTCAAGGCCAGTTGCTGGGCGATTTCGTTGACGTTGGCGCCCTGGGCCAGGCGTTCGAACACCGAGAATTCACGCTCCGACAACAATGAATGCAGCGGCCGCGAATCGGTCAGGCCGACTTCGAAGACCATGCGGTCGGCCAGCTCCGGGTCGATGTAACGCCCGCCCGCCGCGACTTTGCGGATCGCCGTCAGCAGCAGCGCGGGGTCGCTGTCCTTGGTTGCGTAGCCTGCAGCACCGACCTTCAAGGCCCGCGCAGCCATTTGCGCCTCGTCGTGCATCGACAACACCAGGATTGCGGGCGGATTGTTCAACGCACGGATCCGTGGGATCGCTTCCAGACCATTGACCCCAGGCATGGAGATATCCAGCAACACCACTTCGCAGGGAACATGGCGCAAGGTCTCGAGCAACTGCTCGCCATTGCTCGCCTCCCCCACTACCAGCAAATCCTTGGCCAGGCCGATCAATTGTTTAATGCCTTCGCGAACGATGGTGTGGTCTTCGGCTACCAGTACACGGATCACTTGCCTCTCCTCAATAATTGCCTTGTCGCCAAAAGATCGCAGCCTTCGGCAGCTCCTACAGGGGTAGGCGCTCAGCGCAGGAGCTGCCGAAGGCTGCGATCTTTTAGCGGTCCAGCGGCACGCGCACACTCAGGGTCGTGCCCTCACCCGGCTCACTTTCAAGCGACAACTGCCCACCCATGATCAACACCCGCTCGCGCATACCGACAACCCCAAAGGATGTCGGCCTTCCGCTAGCGGGGACAAATCCTACGCCATCATCGCTGACGGTCAGGCACAACTCGTCACCTTCCAGCGCCAACGTCAGTTCGACAGTATGCGCCTGGGCATGGCGCATGACATTGGTCAGCGCCTCCTGAAGGATCCGGAACAGGCCAATCGCCTTGGCATCACTGAGCACCGGCAAGTTGTCCGGCACCTGCACCAGACATGGAATCTGCGTGCGCGCCTCGAAGCGTCGGGCCTGCCATTCGATGGCCGAGGCAATGCCGGCATCGAGAATCGGTGGGCGCAGCGCTGTAGCAACATCGCGCACCAGCTGGAACAGCTGAGCGATCAAGCGCTTCATGCTATTCAATCGTTCGTTCAGACCAGGGTCGAGCTGGGCGTAGGCCAATTCGCACATGGACGTTTCCAGCTTCAACACGGTCAACATCTGACCCAGCTCGTCGTGAACTTCCCGGGCGATACGGCCCTTTTCCTCTTCCCGCACGCTCTCCAGGTGCGCCGACAACTCACGCAGTTGCTCGCGGGAGCTGGCCAGTTCCAGTTCGATACGCTTGCTCTCGCTGATGTCCCAGACGATACCGTCCCAGACATAGGCGCCATCTTCGAGACGCCGAGTGATGGCTTTGATCTCGGCCCAGCGCTGCTCGCCCTGACGCGTGAGAATCCGCCCCTGCCAGGACCAGTCGCTGTCAGTGTCCAGGGCGTGATCCTGCGTCCGGTGGTAGCTGGCCTTGTCGTCCGGGTGCACCAGGCTGCGCAGCCCCTTGTCGCGATGGGCCAGGGTCGCCGGCGAATAACCCACCAGGCTCTCGCTGCCTTCGCTGATGTAGGCAAAGTCGATTTGCCCCGTCACCGGCGCCCGCTCCAGGCGAAAGACCAATCCCGGCACGTTGGCGGCGATCCCTTGCAGGCGTGCCTCGCTTTCCTGCAACGCGGCCAGGGCGCGACGGCGCTCTGTCACGTCATTGAGGTAGACCACCAGGTATTCGCCGTCGCGGAAACGCAAGAAGCTCAACGACACATCCGTCGGCAAAAGGCTGCCATCGGCCCGCAGGCAATTGGTTTCGAAACTTTGCGGGCCTTCTTCGCTGGCGCGGGCGCGTTTCCACAGGTTCAGCCAGCGGTCCATGTGCAGACCGGGCTCGAAGTCGATCAGCGGTCGGTCAATAATGCCGCCCGCCGGATAGCCGAGCATGGTTTCGGCGGCCCGGTTGGCATAGCGCACATGGCTGTCCCAGTTGACCCAGAGAATGCCGACGGTGCTCTGATCGATGGAAAACTGCGTGAGGCGCAACGCTTCCTCACTGGCGGCTCGCAAGGCAATGTCTTCCCGCGCCGCTAACAGACGATGCTCCAGGCTGTGCTGCTGCCGACGCTGCCAGAACACAATCGCCATACAGCTCAGCATCAGCACCGCCAACAGCAGACTGAGGTTCTGCCAGAAACCCGGGGACTCCGTCAGTCGCGGGTACTTGGGTTGCAGCCATTGATTGTGCAGTTGCTCCAGATCCTTGGCCGGGATCGCTCGCAGCGCGCTTTCGACAATGCCGGCGAGTTCCGGCCAGTCCCGCCGCGTGGCCACGCGCAGCAATTGCGGCAGACCGATGTCGCCGACCACTACCAGACCGGAGAACTCCGGCTCGACAGACAGCCGCCCCAACTGTGCTTCGTCGACCACGGCGTAACTGGCCTGCTGACTCAGCAACAGTTGCAAGGCCTGGCGTTCGATCGGGACGCCCTGGAGGTTCAGGTGCGGGTAATTACTGCGCAGGTAATCGGCGGTGGCGCTGGGCATGCGCACGGCAACGCGGGTCTGGCTGTCGAGTTTTTCCAGCTCCACCCCGCCGGCCGTCTTCTGGTCGCTGACCACCAGTTGCGGCACCCGCATGTAAGGGTCGGAAAACTGCCACAGGCGCAGGCCACCGGGGGTTTGCGCCAGCCCCGGCGCGAGGTCGATTTCACCTTCACGGGCGGCGGCCTCCAGCTGCGCGAGGTCGGGAAAGTTGCGCCAGCTGAGCTCGACCTTGAGCGACTTGGCCAGCCACTTCATCAACTCGACGTTGACCCCGGACAGCCGCTGCAAGCGGCGATCGTATTGCGCATAGGGCACTTGCAACACCAGTCCGACGCGCAATTCACCATGCTGCGCCAACCACTCCTGCTGACGTGTGGACAATTGTGCGACGTGGGTCGGTGGCGCAGGCGCCGCCCAGCCCATCAAGGGAAACCACAAACAGCCGATAACCCACAGGCAGCGAAAACGCTTCATCGAAGTCTCACACACTGACAAATACTGACCAACCCATTAGGCTGCCGGAATAACTTCTGGCCTGGAATATCCGATGCCCCCTGTCTACCGCCTGGCACTGCCAGCATTGTGCCTGTCGCTGATCCTGCCTTGCGCCTTTTCCGTCCAGGCCGCCGATCCCGCACCCGCCGCCGCGGAAAAATCCGCAGAGGAAAAACCGGTCGAACGTCAGCCGTTGCTTGAGCGTAGTCAGGAAGAAGCAACAGCACTTGAGCGAAAAATTCCCGCTCAGGAACAACAACAGCTACAGGCCGGCAGCGACACTTTTCTGGCCTTGTGGAAGCCGGCCAATACCGCTGACCCCAAGGGTGCGGTGATTATCATCCCGGGCGCAGGCGAAACCGTTGACTGGCCTCAAGCAATCAGCCCCCTGCGACGCAAACTGCCCGACGCCGAGTGGAGCAGCCTGAGTATCACCTTGCCCGACCTGCAAAGCGATGCCATTGCGCCACGTACCGTCGAAGTCGCGCCAACACCCAAGGCGCCTGACGTCGGCAGCAAGGACTCGACAACCGTCGCCCCTATCGAGCAAGCGGCTGGCGGTGAGGCGGAAGTCGTCGACAAGGCCATCGCCGAAACCGGCGACGAGCAGGCCAAGGCCGACGCCGAGCGAATCTTCGCACGCATTGATGCGGCCATTGCCTACGCCGAACAACAGAGCGCTCGCCGCATTGTGGTGCTCGGGCATGGCACCGGCGCGTACTGGGCCGCACGTTACCTGAGTGAGAAGCAGCCCTCGCAAGTCGAGAAATTCGCGATGGTCGCCGCCCAGACGCCCGTTGCGGCAAAGCCCGAACTGGCTGAATTGACGCCGACCCTTAAATTGCCGACGGCCGACATCTTCTACATGGACAAGCCGCTGGACCGCAACGCGGCGCTGGAACGCTTGCAGGCCAGCAAGCGTCTGAAGGCTTCGGCGTTCAGTCAGGTATCACTCAAGGCGTTGCCGGGGAATAGCAAGGCTGAGCAGGAGCAGTTGGTGCGGCGGGTGCGGGGTTGGTTGAATCCTCAGCCGGCGGACTGATAAACCGCGGTGCGCCTTTCGCGAGCAAGCCCGCGAAGGCGTCAGTGCTGTCGATACAGAACTCACCGGCTAGCGAAAATCCCGCCGCTGACGGATCAACGTGTAGGCGGTATGCAATTCGCGCGTCTTGTCTGTTGCTTCGCGCACCTGCAACGCCGACGCCCCGCTGCCGGCAATCTTGTCTGGATGATGGCGACTCAGCAGACGTCGATAAGCGCGTTTGATCTGCGCCGGCTCGGTGGTGGCGGACACGCCCAGTATCAGCAGCGCTTGCTGATAAGTGATGGCATTGCTGACTTGCGCTTGCTTATGCGGCTCATAATCCGCCGCCAATGCCTGCACCTGATACGACCTCCAGCCCAACCATTTACCCCATTGGGCAATCAGCTCGCGCTCGGCATGACCGGCGTGGCCATCGGCCCAGATCATCCGCCAGCAGGCGCGCAACACACCTTCCGCCGCATGGGGCTGTGCACTCAAGCGCCGCAGATAGCCGCGCAACCGGTCATGCCCCGACTTGCCGCGGTTGAACGCCATAATCGCCCGGCGTTTTGCCACCTCGCTCATTTCCAGCGCCTGCATTTCCTGACGCGCCTGCTGGATATGACCTTCGACTACCCGCCCGTCACACTTGGCCAACCGCCCCAGCAACACGAAAAGCAGTTCATCGTTACGCAGCACCGGACGGCCACCGAGCGCTTCGCGCAAATGCCCCCAGCTCTGCAGTTTCAAACGCCGATCCAGCGCCTGCCCCAACAACGCGCCGAGCATGGCCCCCGGAATGCTGGCGATGGCAAAGCCCGCTCCGGCTCCAATCAGAGTCCCTGGCCACAGCATGTCAGCGACTCGCTTCAATCAGCGTTTCGACTTCAGCCAGACGCTCGTGAGTGCCGACATCCACCCAACGACCATTCAACCGCTCACCCGTCACCTGTCCGTCAGCCATGGCTTTTCGCAACAGCGGTGCAAGCTTGAAAGCGCCGGCCGAGCAGCCGTCGAACAACTGCGGATGCAACACCGCGATGCCGCTGTAAGTCAGGGTCGGTGTTTCAGGCTGGCCATCGTGCACTTGCCCGTCGACCAGAGTGAAATCGCCCGCCGGATGGTGGTTCGGGTTATCCGCCAGCACCAGATGAGCAAGGCCGTTGATAGGCTGATGCAGCACGCTGAAGTCGTAGTCGGTCCAGATGTCACCGTTGACCACCACAAACGCCTCATCACCCAGCAACGGCAACGCACGGAATATCCCGCCACCGGTTTCCAGTGGCTCACCTTCCGGCGAGTACTGAATGCTCACGCCATAGGGCGAGCCATCACCCAGATAGTCTTCGATCTGCTGACCCAACCATGCATGGTTGATCACGATCTCGGTAAAACCGGCGGCGGCCAGCGCACGCAAGTGGTACTCGATCAATGGCACGCCGCCGGCACGAACCAGCGGTTTGGGCGTCGTCAGGGTCAACGGGCGCATGCGTTCGCCCTTGCCCGCGGCCAGAATCATTGCCTTCATGCAGTCGCTCCAGCACGCAGACTGAGGAGCAGCACATCCAGCTCAGCCAATTCAGGGCGGCGAGCGATCACGGCATCTATATAAGCAAAGAACCGCGGCACGTCGGCCAGGTAACGCGGTTTACCGTCGCGGTGACAGATGCGCGCGAAGATGCCGATGACTTTCAGGTGACGCTGCACGCCCATCAGGTCACTGGCGCGCAAGAAGTCTTCGAAGTCCGGCTGAACCGGGATGTCCAGGGCGCCCGCTTGCTGCCAGTAATCTTCCAGCCAGCCGCGCACACGTTCCTCGGGCCAGCTAAGGAAAGCGTCCTTGAACAGGCAGGTCACGTCGTAGGTCACCGGGCCGTAGACCGCGTCCTGGAAATCCAGCACACCGGGATTCGGCTCGCTCAGCATCAGGTTGCGCGGCATGTAGTCGCGATGCACCAGCACTTTGGGTTGCGCCAGCGCACTGTCGATCAACAGCTCGGTCACATTCTTCCAGAGTATTTGTTGCGCAGCGTCGAACTCGATGCCCAACTCACGCTTCACGTACCACTCAGGAAACAATTCCAGCTCGCGACGCAACAGCGCCACGTCGTAACTCGGCAGCGGCGCAACCATCGGCAATTGCTGAAAAGCGAGCAGTGCCTGCAAGGCATCCTTGAACAAATCGTCGGCGTTTTCGCTGTCGATGACATCCAGATACGTCTGGTTGCCAAGGTCGTTGAGCAAAAGAAAACCGCGTTCGAGGTCTTCGGCATAAATTTTCGGCACATTTATTCCGGATTTCGCCAGTAAAAAAGCGATATCCACGAAGGGTTTGCAGTTTTCCTGGGGCGGTGGCGCGTCCATTACGACGAAACTTCTGCCTGCGCCTTCCCAGCGAAAATAGCGCCGAAAACTCGCATCACTGCTGGCCGCGGTCAACGTGGCCGGGGGTACGGCGCCCCAACCTTGCTCTGCAAAGAGGGTCGCCAACTGCTCATCGAGCCAAACTTTCAGGTGTTGCAAACGTACATCTTGGTCAGGCATTGCAAGGGTCTCCGACGGCGCTAGCCGTCAAGCGGGTCATGCTTTATTATCCAGCATCTTTTTCAGACCATCGAGAGGCGTGCGGCCCACACCGCGGGCAGATGGCACGCAGGAAGCCCGGACTAATAAGATGGCATTGAAATCCCCCGCGTTTCGTAAAAAATTTCCGTTGTTGGTTACCGGCAGTCTGCTGGCCCTGCAACCTCTAGCCACTTCATTCGTGGTCGCCGCGGAACAGTATGACTGCTCAGTCTCTGCTTCGGGTGCCTGGGACTGTGCGCCAAAGACGCCGGCGGCTGCATTGCCACCGCGTCCCGTCCATGACGGCAGCGCAGTCTCCGCGACCGGTGAAGCACCGGCCGAGAGCGGCGCCAGTGAAGACACTGGCCCCAAGACTGCGCTGGTCACCGAAGCCAAAGGCCGCGGTCTCAAGTCACGTAGCGAAGACTACAGTCACCTCGACTGGGTTCCGCGCGAGAAGCTCACTGCAGCGCAATTGGCCGAAACCGGTCCTTATTGCTCTGGTTCCTATATCGAACCGATTCGTCCTGGCATGAATGACAAGACGAATAAAAGTGACGCTCCGACCTTTGTCGGCGCCAAGGCCTCCCGCTATAAGCAGGACGAGCAGATTGCCACCCTGGCGGGCGACGTGGTCTTGCGTCAGGGCAGCATGCAGGCTGAAGCCGACGAAGCGAACCTCTATCAGGCCGAGAGCCGTGGCGAGCTGGACGGCAACGTACGCATTCGCGACAACGGCGCGCTGATCGTCGGCGACCACGCCGAAGTACAGCTCGACACCGGGGAAGCCAAGGTCGACAACGCCGAATACGTGATGCACAAATCCCGTATCCGCGGTAACGCGCTGTACGCCAAACGTGCCGAGAACGCGATCATCCGCCTCAAGGATGGTACGTACACCACGTGCGAACCGAACAGCAACGCCTGGCAGCTCAAGGGCAACAACATCACCTTGAACCCGGCCACCGGTTTCGGTACCGCCACCAACGTGACGCTGCGGGTCAAGGACATTCCGGTTCTGTACACGCCGTACATCTATTTCCCGATCGACGACCGTCGTCAGTCCGGCTTCCTGCCGCCGACCATCGGCACTGGCAGCGATACCGGCTTCCTGCTCGTCACGCCGTACTACTTCAACCTGGCACCGAACTACGATGCCACGTTGTACCCGCGCTACATGAGCAAGCGCGGCCTGTTGATGGAAGGCGAATTCCGTTACCTGACCAAATCCAGCGAAGGTCAGTTCGGCGCCGCGTACCTCAATGATGACAACACCGATCGCAGTCAGCAGACCGACTACGAAAAAACCCGCTACATGTACAACTGGCAACACAAGGGCGGTCTTGACTCTCGCGTTTTCACCCAGGTCGATTACACCAAGATCAGCGATCCGTATTACTTCCAGGATCTGCAGACCGATCAGATTGGCGTGAAAAGCGACGATTACGTCAACCAGCAGGGTTCCGTCACCTACCGTGGCGACAGCTACACCGCTCGTTTGAACGCCCAGGCGTATCAGCTAGCAACCGTTTCGAACATCACGCCGTATGATCGTTTGCCGCAGCTCACCTTCAATGGTCAGTTGCCGGTACATCCGCAAGGCTTGAATTTCGACTACGAAACAGAAATCGTGCGGTTTGAGCGGGATCTGGAAACAGGTCAGTTTTCCGATGAAAACGGCGTCCTGTCGCCTCGCCTGGACACCAACGTGACGGGCCTGGCGCGCGCCAACGGTAATCGTCTGAACCTCAAGCCAGGTGTGAGCCTGCCTTTGGATTGGACGTATGGTTTCGTGAAGCCATCGCTCAAGTATCAGTACACTCAGTACGACCTTGATCTTGATGGCACCGGCAAGAACGATCTCCTGACGAATCGCAATAACGCCTCAGCCCTCGGCGAGTCGTTCAGCAGTTCGCAAAACCGTGGCGTCCCGATTGCGAGCATTGACAGCGGCCTGTATTTCGACCGCGACACCACCTGGTTCGGTAAAAACTATCGCCAAACCCTGGAACCTCGCCTGTTCTACCTCTATGTACCTGAGGAAGACCAGAAGGACATCCCGGTCTTCGACACCGGCGAATACACCTTCAACTATGCGTCTTTGTTCCGCGACAACCGCTTCTCCGGCTCCGACCGCGTCGGCGACGAGAACAAACTGTCGCTGGGCGTGACCAACCGCTGGATCGAGGAAGACGGCTTCGAGCGCCAACGCATCAGCGTCGGCCAGGCCTTGTATTTCAAGGATCGCGAAGTCCAGTTGCCGGGTATCGATGCAAAAACCCGCGACGATGCAAATGCCAATGTTTCACCGTATGCGCTGGAATACGAATACCGCTGGAACCGCGATTGGCGCACGACCGCCGATTACAACTGGGATCCGGACAGCCGCAGCCCTCGCTCGGGCAGCGCGATGTTCCACTACCAGCCTGAAGACAACCCGAACAAGGTCATCAACGCCGGCTATCGCTATCGTAATGACCAGGTCCGTTACGACCAGAACACCGGCAAGTGGTCGGTGGGCGGTGGTGACTACGGCACTCCGGGCACCCCGGGCTACGTGAAGGACTACTACAAGATCCAACAGCACGATTTCTCGGTGATCTGGCCGATCGTGCCGCAGTGGAACGCCATCAGTCGCTGGCAGTATGACTACAACCGCAACCGTACCCTGGAAGCCTTCGGTGGTTTCGAGTACGACAACTGCTGCTGGAAACTGCGCCTGATCAATCGGTACTGGGTGTCGTATGACGAGTTCAGTCAGAACGCCCCGGAAAACGAAAAAGGCGACCATGGCATCTTCCTACAAATCGTTCTGAAAGGTCTCGGCGGCCTCACCGGCGCCAAAGTAGAGAGCTTCCTCGACAAAGGCATCCAAGGTTATCGTGAACGTGAAGACCAAGCTTTCTGATTGTCTGCGCCCGCTCGTGCTGGGCGCGCTGTTTCTGGGTACTGCGGCGAATGCCGCGGTACAGTCCATCGATAGAGTGGTGGCCATTGTCGATAACGACGTGGTCATGCAGAGCCAACTGGACCAGCGCGTTCATGAAGTTCAGCAAACCATCGCCAAACGCGGCGCTTCCGCGCCGCCGGCCAGCGTGCTGGACCAGCAGGTGCTTGAGCGTCTGATCGTCGAGAACCTGCAACTGCAGATCGGCGAACGCTCCGGCATTCGCATTACCGATGAAGAGCTGAACCAGGCCGTCGGCACCATTGCCCAGCGCAATAACATGTCGATTGAACAATTCCGTGCCGCCCTGACTCGCGACGGTCTGTCCTACGACGACGCCCGTGAGCAGATTCGCCGCGAAATGATCATCAGCCGTGTGCGTCAACGCCGTGTGGCCGAACGCATCCAGGTCTCCGAGCAGGAGGTGAAGAACTTCCTCGCTTCCGATCTTGGCAAGATGCAGCTGTCCGAAGAATTCCGTCTGGCCAACATCCTGATTCCTACGCCGGAAAGCGCCAACTCCGACGCGATTCAGACTGCAGCCAAACAGGCAGATGCGGTTTACCAGCAGCTCAAGCAAGGCGCTGACTTCGGTCAGTTGGCAATCGCCAAATCCGCCAGTGAAACCGCACTGGAAGGTGGCGACATGGGCTGGCGTAAAGCCGCTCAATTGCCGCCTCCGTTCGATCGTATGCTGAGCACCATGGCGGTTGGCGACGTTACCCAGCCAATGCGCACGCCGGGCGGCTTCATCATCCTGAAGATCCTCGACAAGCGTGGTGGCGAGACCCAGACACGTGACGAAGTGCACGTGCGTCATATCCTGGTCAAACCAAGCCCGATCCGCGACGAAGCAAAAACCAAAGCCTTGGCGCAATCGCTCTATAGCCGTATCGAAGCGGGCGAAGATTTCGGCGAGCTGGCGAAAAACTACTCGGAAGATCCGGGTTCCGCCCTCAACGGTGGCGACCTGAACTGGATCGATCCGAATGCATTGGTGCCTGAATTCCGCGAAGTGATGGCCAACACCCCGCAAGGTCAGCTGTCCAAGCCGTTCCAGACTCAATATGGCTGGCACGTTCTGGAAGTCCTTGGCCGTCGCGCCACCGACAGCACCACCCAGGCCCGTGAGCAGCAAGCCATGACCGTACTGCGTAACCGCAAATACGACGAAGAGCTGCAAACCTGGCTGCGTCAGATCCGTGACGAAGCATACGTAGAGATCAAACTTCCTGGTGCAGACCAGGCAGCGCAGTGAAACCCAAGCGTTTCGCGCTGACACCCGGTGAACCGGCCGGCATAGGTCCTGACCTGTGCCTGCTGCTCGCCTCGCAAGCCCAGCCACACCCCCTGATTGCCATTACCAGTCGCGACCTGCTCACAGAGCGGGCCGCGCAGCTCGGTGTGGTTGTCGATTTGCTGCCAGTCACGCCTGGTGCCTGGCCGGATGTACCCGCACCAGCCAACAGCCTGTATGTCTGGGATACGCCGCTTAGTGCGCCAGTCATTGCCGGTCAACTCGACAAAGCCAATGCGGCTTTCGTTCTGGAAACCCTGACCCGCGCGGGTCAGGGCTGCCTGGACGGGCATTTTGCCGGGATGATTACCGCCCCTGTGCACAAGGGTGTGATCAATGAATCAGGCATCGCCTTTTCCGGTCATACGGAATTTCTCGCTGACCTGACGCATACCGCGCAAGTGGTGATGATGCTCGCGACTCGCGGATTGCGCGTAGCCCTGGTCACCACTCACCTGCCCCTTCGCGAGATCGCCGATGCAATCACGCCGGAGCGTCTGGAACGGGTCACGCGGATTCTGTACGCCGACCTGCAAGAAAAATTCGGCATCGCCCGGCCACGCATCCTGGTCTGCGGGCTCAACCCGCACGCCGGTGAAGGCGGACACCTGGGCCATGAAGAAATCGACATCATCGAACCTACATTAGAGCGCCTGCGCGGCGAGGGCATGGACCTTCGCGGCCCCCTGCCCGCCGACACTCTGTTTACCCCCAAATATCTGGAGCACTGCGACGCGGTGCTGGCGATGTACCACGACCAGGGCTTGCCCGTGCTGAAATACAAAGGCTTCGGCGCGGCAGTCAACGTGACCCTCGGCTTGCCGATCATCCGCACCTCGGTCGACCACGGCACTGCCCTGGACCTGGCCGGCAGCGGTAAAATCGACACCGGCAGCCTGCAAGTCGCCCTGGAAACCGCCTACCAGATGGCCGAGACCCGTTTATGACCGAGCATTACCAACACCGGGCGCGCAAGCGTTTCGGCCAGAACTTCCTGCATGATGCCGGCGTTATCGACCGCATCCTGCGCTCCATCCATGCCAAACCCGAAGACCGCCTGCTGGAAATCGGCCCTGGCCAGGGTGCGCTGACTCAAGGCCTGCTGAACAGCGGTGCCCAGTTGGACGTGGTGGAGCTGGACAAAGACCTGATCCCGATCCTCAACCAACAGTTCGCCGGCAAGAGCAACTTCAACCTGCATCAGGGTGACGCGCTGAAGTTCGACTTCAACAGCCTGAACGCAGCACCGAACAGCCTGCGCGTGGTTGGCAACCTGCCATACAACATCTCTACGCCGCTGATTTTTCACCTGCTGAACAACGCGGGCATCATCCGCGACATGCACTTCATGCTGCAGAAAGAAGTGGTCGAGCGTCTGGCGGCAGGCCCTGGCGGCGGTGACTGGGGTCGCCTGTCGATCATGGTCCAGTACCACTGCCGCGTAGAGCACCTGTTCAACGTTGGCCCGGGCGCGTTCAACCCGCCGCCTAAAGTCGATTCGGCCATCGTGCGCCTGGTGCCACACGCAGTACTGCCACACCCGGCCAAGGATCACCGCCTGCTGGAGCGCGTCGTGCGCGAAGCCTTCAACCAGCGCCGCAAGACCCTGCGCAACACGCTGAAATTGCTGCTGAGCAACGACGAAATCACCGCCGCCGGTGTCGACGGCAGCCTGCGTCCTGAACAGCTCGATCTGGCCGCCTTTGTGCGCCTGGCCGACAAGCTCAGCGAACAAGTCCTACAGAAGCCCGCCGCCGACTGACAGGCAACAAGCGTTATCGGGTAGGACACCAGCCCCCATGTCTGGTTTACTACCCGATACTTGGCCTAGACTGAGACATCAGCTACGCCCCGCGTCCCGCTTCGTTTTTAAGGCCTCTTGCATGTCCGATTCTCGTTATCAGGTCGACGTCAGCGTCGTCACCCGCTATCTGGCAGAACAATCGCAACCCGAGCAAAACCGCTTTGCCTTCGCTTACACCATTACCGTGCACAACAGTGGCGAGTTACCGGCCAAGCTGTTGTCCCGGCACTGGGTCATCACCGATGGCGACGGACATGTCGAAGAGGTTCGCGGTGCCGGCGTCGTGGGTTTGCAACCGCTGATCCTGGCCGGCGGCGACCACACCTACAGCAGTGGCACAGTGATGACGACCAAGGTCGGCACCATGCAAGGCAGCTATCAAATGATTGCCGAGGACGGTAAGCATTTCGACGCCATCATCGCCCCATTCCGCCTGGCGGTGCCTGGGGCCCTGCACTGATGGCGACGTATGCCGTAGGCGACCTGCAAGGGTGCCTCGACCCCCTGAAATGCCTGCTTGAGCAAGTCGCATTCGACCCTGCCCGGGACAAACTGTGGCTGGTCGGCGATCTGGTCAACCGTGGTCCGCAATCGCTGGAAACCTTGCGCTTCCTTTATAGCCTGCGCGAGTCACTGGTATGCGTACTGGGCAACCACGACTTGCACTTGCTGGCTGCCGGCCACAACATCGAACGCCTGAAGAAAGCCGACACCCTGCGCGAGATTCTTGAAGCGCCAGATAGCGCGGAACTGCTGGAGTGGGTGCGCCAGCAAAAGCTCATGCATTACGACGAACAGCGCAACATCGCCCTGGTCCACGCCGGCATACCGCCACAATGGTCGCTGCGCAAAGCCTTGAAGTACGCCGCCGAGGTCGAAGAGGCGCTGCGCGACGACAACCGTTTTGCGCCTTACCTCGATGGCATGTACGGCAACGAGCCGTTGAAGTGGGACAGTGATCTCAAAGGTGTAACCCGCCTGCGCGTGATCACCAACTATTTCACCCGCATGCGTTTCTGCACCAGCGAAGGCAAGCTGGACCTCAAGAGCAAGGAAGGTCTCGACACTGCACCGGAGGGTTACAAACCCTGGTTCCAGTTCAAGGAGCGCAAGACCAAGGGCGTGAAGATCATCTTCGGCCACTGGGCAGCACTTGAGGGCCAGTGCAACGAGCCGGGCATCTTAGCCCTCGACACCGGTTGCGTCTGGGGTGGTTCGATGACCCTGATGAACGTCGACACCTTTGAACGCCTGCAGTGCAAATGCGACGAGCATGGCCATGCCCTGCCGCCAGTCGCCTCCCCTATTCCCGAACAAACGTCAGCCAGCGCCCAGCGCTAGACTGCGCTTTCAGCCGAGCCACAGGAGCCCGCCATGAGCGAATTCAAACGCATCCCCCCAGAACAGGCCCAGGCCCTGCGCGAACAAGGCGCGGTGGTGGTCGATGTTCGAGATCCTGCAACATATGCCGCGCTGCATATCGCCGGCTCGAAGCATCTGGACAACGTCTCCATCTCGGATTTCATCCGCGCCGCCGATCTTGATGCACCGACGGTCGTGGTCTGTTATCACGGCAATTCCAGCCAGAGCGCGGCGGCCTACCTGATCAGCCAGGGTTTCTCCGACGTCTACAGCATGGATGGCGGTTTTGAGCTGTGGCGTACGACTTATCCTTCGGAAACAGCACAAGGCTCTTCCGAATAATTTTTTTGTAACGCGCAAGCCCCCGGCTCCCGCGGGCTAGCGCGGTGGCAGACGAACGGTCAGCCACAACTAATTACGTATCCGCCCTTTACCTCCTGAATTCCCAACTATCCTTAAGCGCAGGCCATCCAAAACAGGGGAGAGCCGGTACACCGGCGCGCGGATCATCGGGAGTAGCTTTCGGAGTCGTCAGCTTCGAGAGAGTTCTGGGGGGTAAACAGCAACTGCCTGTTCGGTTGCTGCCAGCATCGACTGAATGATCCGGCGTCGGCTCCACGTATCGAGCGAGGTGACGTCATGAGTATCTTTAGCCACTTCCAACAACGCTTCGAGTCCACACGCCAGGAAGAACTCTCGCTACAAGAGTACCTGGAGCTGTGCAAAAACGACCGCAGCGCCTACGCTTCCGCCGCCGAGCGTCTCTTGCTGGCCATCGGAGAACCGGAGCTGCTCGACACCTCGACCAACTCGAGGCTTTCGCGAATCTTTTCCAACAAGGTAATCCGTCGCTATCCGGCCTTTGAAGACTTCCACGGGATGGAAGAATGCATCGACCAGATCGTCTCGTATTTCCGCCACGCCGCTCAGGGCCTGGAAGAGAAGAAACAGATCCTCTATCTGCTCGGCCCTGTCGGTGGCGGTAAATCGTCCCTGGCCGAGAAGCTGAAACAGCTGATCGAGAAGGTGCCTTTCTACGCGATCAAAGGCTCGCCGGTTTTCGAATCGCCCCTGGGTCTGTTCAACGCCACTGAAGATGGCGCGATCCTTGAGGAAGACTTCGGCATTCCGCGACGCTATCTCAACACCATCATGTCGCCATGGGCCACTAAACGCCTGGCCGAATTCGGTGGAGACATCAGCCAGTTCCGCGTGGTGAAACTCTATCCGTCGATCCTCAACCAGATCGCCGTGGCCAAAACCGAGCCGGGAGATGAAAACAACCAGGACATCTCGGCACTGGTGGGCAAGGTCGATATCCGCAAACTGGAAGAGTTCCCGCAGAACGACGCCGACGCCTACAGCTACTCGGGCGCACTGTGCCGGGCCAACCAGGGCCTGATGGAATTCGTCGAGATGTTCAAGGCGCCGATCAAGGTGCTGCACCCATTGCTGACCGCCACCCAGGAAGGCAACTACAACAGTACCGAAGGCCTGGGGGCGATTCCGTTTACCGGGATCCTGCTGGCCCACTCCAACGAATCGGAATGGCACACCTTCCGCAACAACAAGAACAACGAAGCCTTCATCGACCGGATCTACATCGTCAAAGTGCCGTACTGCCTGCGGGTCAGCGACGAAGTGAAGATCTACGACAAGCTTCTGTTCAACAGTTCTCTGGCCAAGGCGCATTGCGCGCCGGACACCCTGAAAATGCTGGCCCAGTTCACCGTGCTTTCACGCCTGAAGGAGCCGGAAAACTCCAACATCTATTCCAAGATGCGGGTGTATGACGGTGAAAACCTCAAGGACACCGATCCAAAGGCCAAGTCGATCCAGGAATACCGCGACAATGCGGGTGTCGACGAAGGCATGAACGGCCTGTCGACGCGCTTCGCGTTCAAGATTCTGTCGAAGGTCTTCAACTTCGATCCGCACGAAATCGCCGCCAACCCGGTGCACTTGCTCTACGTGCTGGAGCAACAGATCGAACAGGAGCAATTCCAGGCCGAAACCCGTGAACGCTACCTGCGGTTCCTCAAGGAATACCTGGCGCCGCGTTATATCGAGTTCATCGGCAAGGAAATCCAGACCGCCTACCTCGAGTCTTACAGCGAGTACGGCCAGAACATCTTCGATCGTTACGTGCTGTATGCCGACTTCTGGATCCAGGACCAGGAGTATCGCGACCCGGAAACCGGCGAGATTCTCAACCGCGTGGCACTGAACGAAGAACTGGAGAAAATCGAAAAACCGGCCGGTATCAGCAATCCGAAGGATTTCCGCAACGAAATCGTCAACTTTGTGCTGCGCGCCCGAGCCAACAACAACGGCAAGAACCCGACCTGGCTCAGCTACGAAAAACTGCGGGTGGTCATCGAGAAGAAAATGTTCTCCAACACCGAGGACCTCCTGCCGGTCATCAGCTTCAACGCCAAGGCCAGCAAAGAGGACCAGCAAAAGCACAACGACTTCGTCACACGGATGGTCGAGCGGGGCTACACCGACAAACAGGTACGACTGCTGTCCGAGTGGTACTTGCGGGTCAGAAAATCACAATAACCCGCTGCCGGTCAGACCGGTTGTCGTCAGCCAGAGACCTGTGTGCGCATTTTCTGTTACACAGGCCTCTGGAAGGTGTTCGAAAGTCGGTAGCGAGTTCAGGCAGCATCCAAAGCGCTTGGGGGAGCGTTGAATATCCCTTGGCTCCCGGTCCGATGCTGCATCACCGCTCGCCCCTTTCAGGACAGCTTCTAAGGAGCAGTCATGAGCTATGTGATCGACCGACGTCTCAATGGCAAGAACAAGAGCACGGTAAACCGCCAGCGGTTTCTGCGGCGTTACCGTGATCACATCAAGAAGGCTGTCGAAGAGGCGGTCAGCCGGCGTTCCATTACCGATATGGAACACGGCGAGCAGATCAGCATTCCCGGCCGCGACATCGACGAGCCGGTGCTTCACCACGGTCGCGGTGGCAAGCAGACCGTCGTACACCCGGGCAACAAGGAATTCACCAGCGGCGAGCACATCGCCCGTCCACCCGGAGGCGGCGGTGGCAGAGGCCCGGGCAAGGCCGGCAACTCCGGTGAAGGAATGGACGAATTCGTCTTTCAGATCACCCAGGAAGAATTCCTCGAGTTCATGTTCGAGGACCTTGAGCTGCCGAACCTGGTCAAGCGTAACCTGACCGGCACCGATACCTTCAAGACCGTACGCGCCGGGATCAGTAACGAAGGCAACCCGTCGCGGATCAACATCATCCGCACCTTGCGTTCGGCCCATGCACGGCGCATTGCCCTGTCCGGCAGCAGCCGGGCGAAACTGCGTGAAGCCAAAGAGGAATTGCTGCGGCTGAAGCAGGAAGAACCAGACAACTTCGGCGATATTCAGGAAATCGAGGCAGAAATCGAAAAACTCAGTGCGCGCATTCATCGCGTACCGTTCCTCGATACCTTCGACCTCAAGTACAACCTGCTGATCAAGCAACCCAACCCCAGCTCGAAGGCCGTGATGTTCTGCCTGATGGACGTGTCCGGCTCCATGACCCAGGCAACCAAAGACATCGCCAAGCGCTTCTTTATCCTGCTGTACCTGTTCCTCAAGCGTAACTACGACAAGATCGACGTCGTGTTCATCCGCCACCACACCAGCGCCAGGGAGGTCGATGAGGAAGAGTTTTTCTACTCCCGCGAAACCGGCGGCACCATCGTTTCCAGCGCGTTGAAACTGATGCAGGAGATCATGGCCGAACGCTATCCGAGCAACGAGTGGAACATCTATGCCGCGCAAGCCTCCGACGGCGACAACTGGAATGACGACTCGCCAATCTGCCGTGACATCCTGATCAACCAGATCATGCCGTTTGTGCAGTACTACACTTACGTTGAGATCACCCCGCGCGAACACCAGGCCTTGTGGTTCGAATACGAACGCATCGCCGAAGCCTTTTCTGACACTTTTGCCCAGCAACAACTGGTCTCGGCCGGGGATATCTATCCGGTCTTCCGTGAACTCTTCCAGCGCAGGTTAGTGACATGACCGCCAAAGAGCAGAAGCGCCAACCCATTTCCACCGGCTCAGAATGGACGTTCGAGCTGATCCAGGCCTACGACCGCGAAATCAGCCGTATCGCGGCTCGCTACGCCCTCGATACCTACCCCAACCAGATCGAAGTAATCACAGCCGAGCAGATGATGGACGCCTACGCCTCTGTGGGCATGCCACTGGGGTATCACCACTGGTCATACGGCAAACACTTCCTCAGCACCGAGAAATCCTACTCTCGCGGCCAGATGGGGCTGGCCTACGAGATCGTGATCAACTCTGACCCGTGCATTGCCTATCTGATGGAAGAAAACACCATCTGCATGCAGGCCCTGGTGGTGGCCCATGCCTGCTACGGGCACAACAGCTTCTTCAAAGGCAATTACCTGTTCCGCACCTGGACCGACGCCAGTTCGATCATCGATTATCTGGTGTTCGCCAAGCAGTACATCATGCAATGCGAAGAGCGCCACGGCATCGATGCGGTCGAGGACCTGCTGGACTCCTGCCATGCGCTGATGAACTACGGGGTAGACCGCTACAAACGCCCTTACCCGATATCCGCCGAAGAGGAACGTCGTCGGCAAAAGGATCGGGAAGAGCATTTACAGAAGCAGATCAACGATCTGTGGCGCACCATTCCAAAAGGCGCGGACAAGTACAGCGACAAGGACAACGCGCGCTTCCCCGCCGAACCTCAGGAAAACATCCTGTACTTCATCGAAAAACATGCGCCGCTGCTGGAACCGTGGCAGCGCGAGATCGTACGCATCGTGCGCAAGATCGCGCAGTACTTCTATCCACAACGCCAGACCCAGGTGATGAACGAAGGCTGGGCCACGTTCTGGCATTACACCTTGATGAACGATCTGTACGACGAAGGCCTGGTCACCGACGGTTTCATGATGGAGTTCCTGACGTCCCACACCAGCGTGGTCTTTCAGCCGGGTTTCGACAGCCCGTACTACAACGGCATCAACCCCTACACCCTGGGCTTTGCGATGTACCGGGATATCCGGCGCATGTGTGAACACCCGACCGAAGAGGATTACCGCTGGTTCCCGGAAATCGCCGGTACCGATTGGCTATCGAGCATCAAGTTCGCCATGAGCAGCTTCAAGGATGAGAGTTTCATCCTGCAGTACCTTTCACCCAAGGTCATCCGCGACCTGAAGTTGTTCAGCATTCTCGATGACGACCAGAAGGACGATCTACTGGTGCCGGCCATTCACGATGAAGACGGCTACCGCACTATCCGTGAAACCCTGGCAGCGCAGTACAACCTGGGCAATCGCGAGCCCAACATCCAGATCTACAGCATCGACCGCCGTGGCGATCGCTCCCTGACCCTTCGTCACCAGCAACACGACCGCAAACCGCTGGGCGAGTCTACCGAGGAAGTGCTCAAGCACTTGCACCGTCTCTGGGGCTTCGACATTCACTTGGAAACCCTGCAAGGGGATCAGGTGATGAAAACCCACCATGTTCCGCCCAGAAGCGAGCACAACGAAGGCGATTACGGCCGGCTGGACCTGGCTGTCATCCATCTTTGATCCGGTTTCTGCCTCCGGAAGTTCGACGCAACGGTTATTCTGTCGAGCTAACGGAGGTTTTTTATGCAGATTTATAAAGTCGGCGGTGCGGTTCGTGATCGGCTGCTGGGCAAGCCTGTCACCGATATCGACTGGGTCGTGGTCGGGGCCACCACTGAAGAAATGCTCGCCAAGGGCTTTCGCCCGGTAGGAGCGGACTTCCCGGTGTTTCTTCATCCGAAAAGCGGTGAGGAATACGCCCTCGCCCGGACCGAACGTAAAAGCGGACGCGGCTATGGCGGCTTCACCTTTCACGCCAGCCCCGAAGTGACGCTTGAAGAAGACCTGATCCGTCGTGACCTGACAATCAACGCCATGGCCGAAGACGATCAGCAGAAGCTGACAGACCCCTATCATGGCCAACGCGACCTCGAGGCTCGCTTGCTTCGTCACGTTTCCCCCGCATTTGCCGAAGATCCCCTCCGTGTTCTGCGTGTTGCGCGCTTCGCCGCACGATATGCCGAGCTTGGCTTTACCGTTGCACCAGAGACGCTGGAGCTGATGCGTGAGCTCAGCGAGTCAGGAGAACTCGAAGCGCTGACAGCAGAACGCAGCTGGAAGGAAATTTCCCGCGCACTGATGGAAGATCAGCCACAAGTGTTCATCCAGGTACTGCGCGACTGCGCCGCGCTGAAGGTGCTGATGCCGGAAGTCGACGCACTGTTCGGTGTCCCGCAGCCCGAAGCCCACCACCCGGAAATCGACACGGGCGCCCACACCTTGAGCGTGCTCGAACAAGCTGCACTGCACAAACAGCCGCTGACTGTGCGCTGGGCCTGCCTGCTGCATGACCTGGGGAAAGGACTGACGCCGGAAGAAGAATGGCCCCGGCACATCGCACACGAACACAAGGGCCTGAAGCTGATCAAAGCAGTCAATGAACGCTTCAAGGCGCCGAAGGACTGTCAGGAGCTGGCGCTGCTGGTGGGCCAATTTCACACTCACGGGCATCGCGCTCTTGAGCTAAAGCCTTCGACCTTGCTGGAGTTGTTGCAGAGTTTCGATGTTTACCGTCGGCCACAGCGGTTTGAAGAGTTTATTGCGGCGTGTGAAATGGACGCACGTGGGCGCAAAGGGCTGGAGCAGAGAAGTTATCCACAGGCGGATTATTTGCGTGGCGCGGCGAATGCTGCGCGAAGCGTGGCGGTTCAGCCGTTGCTGGAGAAGGGATTCAAGGGGCCGGAGCTGGGTGAGGCGATCAAGCGCGAGCGGCTCAAGGCGCTGAAAGCCTACAAGGAACAAATCTAAGCAAGATCAAGAGATCGCAGCCTTTGGCAGCTCCTACACAGGAATATGCGTTTTTCTGTAGGAGCTGCCGAAGGCTGCGATCTTTTGCCTTAAAGGATACTGGACGGGGTCAGCTGCACGCCGCGCCACTCAAACGCCACTGGCGCCAACACTTGATCAATCTGCGCTTCACTCCACAACGTCGCGAAGCTTTTGCCCACACCCGGATGCACACGATCCGGCGCAATCAGCGACAACGGCCACAGCACAAAGGCATTTTTCAGAATCTCGGCACGCGGCAGAATCAAACCATCGAAGTTGCCCACCAGGTCACCGAACAGCAACACGTCGATATCCAGTGGCAAACCCTTGCGGTCCGGCGCATAGCGGCCATTGTCCGCCTCAATGAATTTCAACCGGCGGTCCAACTCCATCAGCGGCAGATCGGTGTAAGCCGAAACCACAAAATTGAAGAACGGCCCGCTCTTGATCCCCACGGGCTGGCTTTCGAACACCGCCGAGCAGCGTATATCCACCAGAAAACCCGCCAGGGCTTCCAGGCCAGCCTGCAAATGGGTTTCGCGCTCGATATTGCTACCGAGCCCGAGATACACCTGAGTCAGCGACATCCGCGCTCGATCTCCACGCCCACACCACCGGTGGCCGCCGGGACGGCGCCTGGCTTGGTCAACTTGAGGCGCATCCAGGTGATGTTGAATTCGCTCATCAGCACTTCCACCAGTCGCTCGGCAAAGGTCTCGACCAGCTGGAACTGCGCCTGCTCGGCAAAGGCCTGGATGCGCGACGAAACGCTCGCGTAATCGAGCGCCAGGGTCAGGTCGTCACCGGCCGCGGCCGGGCGATTATCCCAGGCGAAGCTCAGATCAAGACGCAGGCACTGTCGGATGCCACGCTCCCAGTCGTAGGCACCAATCACGGTGTCGACTTCCAGGCCCTCGATAAACACTCTGTCCAAGCACTCTTCTCCGCTGCACGACAAGGGCGCAATGCGCCGTTAGAATCAGGGCGTCCTCGCCCGGAATAGTTAGCATGTTTTGGTTACTGGCGACCTTCGCCTACCTGCTCGGCTCTCTGTCCTTCGCCATTTTGCTCAGCCGCCTGACCGGTAACCCCGATCCGCGAATGAGTGGCTCGGGCAATGCCGGCGCCACCAACATGTTGCGCCTGGCCGGCAAGAAACTCGCCATCCTGACCCTCATCGGCGACCTCTGCAAAGGCCTGCTGCCGGTGTTGATCGCAGGCATTGCGGGCCTTTCGCTGCAAGAACAGGCCTGGATCGGCGTTTGCGCCGTCATCGGTCACCTGTTCCCCCTGTACTTTCGCTTTCGCGGCGGCAAGGGCGTCGCCACCGCCGCTGGCATGTTGCTGGGCCTTTACCCGCCTGCGGCCTTGCTGGCAGTCTGCGCGTGGCTGCTGACGTTCTTCCTGACCCGCACCAGCTCACTCGCCGCCCTGATCGCCACACCACTTACCCTGCCGCTGCTGGCCTGGCAAGAACCGGCGGCATTGCTGCCCATGAGCGCACTTACGGGGCTGATCGTCTGGCGTCATCGCGGCAATCTACGCGACCTGTTTGCCGGGCGCGAACGGCATTTTTAGATACCGCACGTGAGCGCCGCTCATCACAGCCCCGACAATTGCTCCATCGGCCAGCGCGCCTGAACGCTGATCGCCAGGCTTTCATGCTGACCGGCCTGCAAACGCTGGCAGCCAGCGAACGCGATCATCGCGCCATTGTCGGTGCAGAACTCCGGACGGGCGTAAAAGACGTCGCCCTTCAGGTCGCCGAGCATTTTCTCCAGAGAAGAACGCAGCGCCTTGTTCGCGCTGACGCCGCCAGCGATCACCAGACGCTTCATACCCGCCTGTTTCAGGGCACGCTTGCACTTGATGGTCAAAGTCTCCACCACGGCCTGCTGGAACGCCAGCGCGATGTCGCAACGGGCTTGCTCGCTGTCGTCCCCGGCGTTGACGCTCTGCTGCCAGGTGTTCAGGGCAAATGTCTTCAGGCCGCTGAAGCTGAATGCCAGCCCCGGGCGGTCGCACATCGGACGCGGAAAGGTGAAACGCCCTGCAACGCCCTGTTCCGCCAGGCGAGCGATTTCCGGACCGCCCGGATAATTCAGCCCCATCATCTTTGCCGTCTTGTCGAACGCTTCACCGGCCGCATCATCAAGGGTCTCGCCCAAGAGCGTGTATTGACCGATCCCGTCGACCTGAACCAGCTGCGTATGACCGCCGGACACCAACAAAGCGACGAACGGGAACTCTGGTGGTTTCGACTCCAGCATTGGCGCCAGCAAGTGGCCTTCCATGTGGTGCACGCCGAGGGCCGGAATGCCCCAGGCAAAGGCCAGCGCCTGAGCGCAGGAAGCCCCCACCAGCAGCGCACCAACCAGCCCGGGGCCCGCGGTGTAAGCAATCGCATCGATCTCGGTCGGCACGCAGTCAGCTTCAGCCAACACCTGACGAATCAAGGGCAGCATGCGTTTGACGTGATCGCGCGACGCCAGCTCCGGCACCACGCCACCATAGGCGCGATGCAGGTCGATCTGGCTGAACAACGCATCGGCCAGCAGGCCGCGTTCACTGTCGTATAATGCGACACCTGTCTCGTCGCAAGAGGTTTCTAAGCCCAGTACTAGCATGGGTTTGCGCCCTGTTTAGGCTGAATTCGAAGGCGCGCATAATAGTCGCCACGGGATGCGCCGACTAGCGGTTTTCGATCAGAGGCTTTGCATTCCGGTCGATGAGGGGTTAACATCCGCAACCCTTAAAAACCGACGTCTTCAAGTGCTCTTTTGCCGCGAGGATGTTGACCCCGGTAATGAATGAAGGTAGCTCTGGATGCCAGCCGTCAAAGTAAAAGAGAACGAACCCTTCGACGTAGCTCTGCGTCGTTTCAAGCGCTCCTGCGAAAAAGCCGGTGTACTGGCTGAAGTTCGTAGCCGCGAATTTTACGAGAAGCCAACTTCTGAGCGTAAGCGCAAAGCAGCAGCCGCTGTTAAGCGTCACGCCAAGAAAGTTCAGCGCGAACAGCGCCGCGCCGTTCGTCTGTACTAATACACAGACGATCGTAGCAAGCTTCTGCCAAGCCCGGCCCTCAGCCGGGCTTATGGCATTTGCGGAAATCGCTTGATGCTTCACCGTCAAAGCCGCACATGCGACCGAGACAAACCCGCTTCACAGCGTCAGACCTGGCTCTTTTGCCAGCGGTGCACGTCTTTTCTGACGAGCCTTCCAAGGCTACTGACGAGCACACCCACTGATTCCTCTCACGACGATCAGCCCAAGGCACCTTCTTGCGTGCCCGCTTATGAGCTATCCGAGGCCATCGACTGGCCGCAGCGGATTCAGCGAAACACTTTCAAATAGTCGAATACTGATTGGCATTAACGTCAGTGGATTTTCGGCAGATACACTTCCCGACAGCGATTACGCAGACGACACTGGTCGAGCCGCACATTTTGCGCGCCTCAAACTACGACCTGTATTCGGCCGCCCTTCGTTTCGGGTCCATTTCAGCGCAGATGACGAGAACGCCATGGCCGGGCTAATTCCCCAGAGCTTCATTGACGACCTTCTGAACCGCACCGACATCGTCGATGTGGTCAGCTCGCGCCTGCAACTGAAAAAGGCCGGCAAGAACTACACTGCCTGCTGCCCGTTCCACAAAGAGAAAACCCCCTCCTTCAGCGTCAGTCCCGACAAGCAGTTCTATTACTGCTTCGGCTGCGGCGCTGGCGGAAACGCCCTCGGCTTCATGATGGACCACGACAACCTGGACTTCATCCAGGCTGTCGAAGAACTGGCCAAAGCCGCCGGCATGGAAATCCCCCGCGAAGAAAGCGGCCGGCCGCACAAACCGCGGCAGCCGACCGATTCGCCGCTATACCCGCTTCTCACCGCCGCCGCCGATTTCTACCGCCAGGCACTGAAAAGCCATCCATCGCGTAAAGCCGCCGTGGATTACCTGAAGGGTCGCGGACTGACCGGCGAGATTGCCCGGGATTTTGGCCTCGGTTTCGCCCCGCCTGGCTGGGACAATCTGTTCAAGCACTTGAGCAGCGACACCCTGCAACAGAAAGCCATGGTCGATGCCGGCCTGCTGATCGAAAACGCCGAAACCGGCAAACGCTATGACCGCTTCCGCGATCGCGTGATGTTTCCGATCCGCGACAGCCGCGGGCGCATCATCGCTTTCGGCGGCCGGGTACTGGGCGATGACAAACCGAAATACCTGAACTCACCGGAAACCCCGGTATTCCATAAGGGCCAGGAACTCTACGGCCTTTATGAAGCACGCAAAAACAACCGCAATCTCGATGAAATCATCGTCGTCGAAGGCTACATGGATGTCATAGCCCTCGCCCAACAAGGCTTGCGCAATGCCGTCGCCACGCTGGGCACCGCCACCAGCGAAGAGCATTTGAAACGACTGTTTCGCGTTGTGCCCAACGTGTTGTTCTGCTTCGACGGCGACCAGGCTGGCCGCAACGCCGCGTGGCGAGCGCTGGAGGCCACCCTGCCCTGCCTGCAAGACGGGCGCCGTGCACGTTTCCTGTTCCTGCCTGAGGGCGAGGACCCGGACACGCTGGTCCGCTCCGAAGGCACTGACGCGTTCCGCGCGCGAATCAATCAGCACGCACAGCCACTGGCAGATTATTTCTTTCAGCAGCTGACCGAGGAATCCGATCCGCGCTCGCTCGAAGGCAAGGCCCACATGGCCACCCTCGCCGCGCCGCTGATCGACAAGGTCCCGGGTGCGAACCTACGCATCCTGATGCGTCAGCGCCTGACCGAAATCACCGGCCTCAGCGGCGAAGCCGTGAGCCAACTGGTACAAAGCGCGCCTCAAGACGCGCCACCGGCCTACGACCCGGGCATCGATTACGACGCCATGCCGGACTACAGCGACTACCATCAGCCGCAGGCACAAGAGATGTATGTGCCGCAGCAGGAATGGACGCCGAAGAAACCCGGTGCCGGCGGCAAGAAATGGGACAAGAAACCCTGGGACAAGAATGGCAAGCGTGGCGGTGATCGCGATCAACCGAGCGCTCCGCGCACACCGATTGCCGTGGAAGCCCCGACACTGATTGCACTTCGCACACTCATTCATCACCCGGAACTGGCCGGCAAGGTAGAAACCGCCGATCACTTCGCCAATGAGAGCAACACCTACGCACAACTGCTGGTGGCCCTTATCGAGGCGGTGCAAAAAAATCCTAAGCTAAACTCAATTCAGTTAATGGCCCGCTGGCACGGGACTGAACAGGGACGTCTGCTCAAAGCATTGGCGGAAAAGGAATGGCTGATTAAGGGCGATAACCTTGAACAACAGTTTTTAGACACCATTACTAGGCTATCAGCCGGTCAACACACCGATAGCCTTGAAGCACTTATCAGAAAAGCAAGGCAGCCAGGATTGACCGCAGAGGAAGCAAATCAGATCGCAAATCAGATGCGCGACCTATTAAAACGCAATATGGCTACACCAAACCCGACCTCAACTGGCGCGTGAGGTCATAGCTCAGGTATAATCCTCGGCTTGTTTTTTGCCCGCCAAGACCTTCAGTGGATAGGGTGTTATGTCCGGAAAAGCGCAACAGCAGTCTCGTATCAAAGAGTTGATCACACTTGGTCGTGAGCAGGGCTACCTGACTTACGCGGAGGTCAACGACCACCTGCCGGAGGATATTTCAGATCCGGAACAGGTGGAAGACATCATCCGCATGATCAATGACATGGGGATCAACGTATTCGAGGTTGCGCCAGATAAGGATTCCCTTATGCTGGCCGACGCCGATACCGACGAAGCCGCGGCCGAAGAGGCAGCAGCAGCGTTGGCAGCGGTCGAGACCGACATTGGTCGCACAACCGACCCAGTGCGCATGTACATGCGTGAAATGGGTACGGTAGAGCTCCTCACACGTGAAGGCGAAATCGAAATCGCCAAACGTATTGAAGAGGGCATCCGCGAAGTGATGGGCGCAATCGCGCACTTCCCTGGCACGGTTGACCATATTCTCTCCGAGTACACTCGCGTCACCACCGAAGGTGGCCGCCTGTCCGACGTCCTGAGCGGTTATATCGACCCGGACGACGGCATTGCGCCGCCTGCTGCAGAAGTGCCGCCGCCAGTCGATCCGAAAGCCGTGAAAGCGGACGACGACACCGACGACGATGACGCCGAAGCAACGGATGACGAAGAAGAAGCCGAAAGCGGTCCGGATCCGGTCATCGCGGCACAGCGTTTTGGCGCTGTCTCCGATCAGATGGAAATCACCCGCAAGGCGCTGAAAAAGCACGGTCGCAACAACAAGGCGGCGATTGCCGAACTGTTGCTGCTGGCTGAGCTGTTCATGCCGATCAAACTGGTGCCGAAGCAATTCGAAGGCCTGGTCGAGCGTGTTCGCAGTGCCCTGGATCGTCTGCGTCAGCAAGAGCGCGCGATCATGCAACTGTGCGTTCGTGATGCCCGCATGCCGCGTGCCGATTTCCTGCGCCAGTTCCCGGGCAATGAAGTCGACGAAAGCTGGACCGATGCACTGGCCAAAGGCAAAAGCAAATACGCTGAAGCCATTGGTCGCCTGCAACCGGACATCATTCGTTGCCAGCAGAAGCTGACCGCGCTGGAAACCGAAACCGGTTTGACGATCGCCGAGATCAAGGACATCAACCGTCGCATGTCGATCGGTGAGGCCAAGGCCCGCCGCGCGAAGAAAGAGATGGTTGAAGCGAACTTGCGTCTGGTGATCTCCATCGCCAAGAAGTACACCAACCGTGGCCTGCAATTCCTCGATCTGATCCAGGAAGGCAACATCGGTCTGATGAAAGCGGTAGACAAGTTCGAATACCGCCGCGGCTACAAATTCTCGACTTATGCCACCTGGTGGATCCGTCAGGCGATCACTCGCTCGATCGCCGACCAGGCCCGCACCATCCGTATTCCGGTGCACATGATCGAGACGATCAACAAGCTCAACCGTATTTCCCGGCAGATGTTGCAGGAAATGGGTCGCGAACCGACCCCGGAAGAGCTGGGCGAACGCATGGAAATGCCTGAGGACAAGATCCGCAAGGTATTGAAGATCGCTAAAGAGCCGATCTCCATGGAAACCCCGATCGGTGATGACGAAGACTCCCATCTGGGTGACTTCATCGAAGACTCGACCATGCAGTCGCCAATCGATGTTGCTACCGTTGAGAGCCTTAAAGAAGCGACTCGCGAAGTCCTGTCCGGCCTCACTGCCCGTGAAGCCAAGGTTCTGCGCATGCGCTTCGGTATCGATATGAATACCGACCACACCCTCGAGGAGGTTGGTAAACAGTTCGACGTGACCCGTGAACGGATTCGCCAGATCGAAGCCAAGGCGCTGCGCAAGCTGCGCCACCCGACGAGAAGCGAGCATTTGCGCTCCTTCCTCGACGAGTGATCACAAAACCCCCGGCCCAGGCCGGGGGTTTTGCTTTGTGCAGATAAAATCCCTCGCACCTCCCTCCCGCCGAATAGCCCGTCTACACTCGAAGCATTCCCCGAGCCATAACGAGACCGTTATGCCCAGACTGCCGACCGTGCTTTTTTTGCTGTCGCTGATGACCTGGACCGCAACGGCTGGCGCGCTGACTCTGACCGACGAAGAACGTAGCTGGCTGGCGGCCCACCCGGACTTGCGCCTGGGTGTGGATGCGTCATGGCCACCCTTCGAGTTTCGCGATGATCAGGGCCGCTATCAGGGCCTTGCGGCGGACTACATCGACCTGATCCGCCAACGCCTGGCTATCAAGCTCACGCCCATCGAACCCGTGAGCTGGACGGTTGTTCTCGAACAGGCCAAGCAAGCCAAACTGGACCTGTTACCGGGCATCATGTCGACCCCGGAACGCCAGGCATACCTGTCATTTACGCGTCCCTACCTCGACTTTCCAATTGTCATACTTGCCCACGTCGGCGGCGCGCAACCGCGCAAACTCGAAGACCTGTACGGCCTGAAAATCGCCGTGGTGGAAAACTACGCGCCCCATGAACTGCTGCGCACTCAGCATCCCGATCTGAACCTGGTCGGATTGCCCAACGTCAGCTCAGCCTTGCAGGCACTGGCGACCGATGAAGTGGACGCGGTGGTCGGCGATCTCGCCTCCAGTGTCTGGAGCCTGCGACAGCTCAAACTCGACGGACTGTATGTCAGCGGCGAAACGCCCTATCGCTATCAACTGGCCATGGGTGTGCCCCGGGAAAACAAGATTCTGGTCGGCATCCTCGACAAAGTCCTGGCAGACATGACCCCGGCTGAAATCAGCTCCATTCAGGAACATTGGGTCGGCAATGTTCTCGATCATCGAACATTCTGGTCCGATCTGCTGGTGTACGGCCTGCCGGGACTGCTGCTACTGATGACGGTGCTGGCGGTCGTGATTCGGATCAACCGCCGCCTCAGTTCGGAAATCGCCCGCCGCGTCGACCTGGAACAGGAGCTGCGCAGCAGCGAATACCATTACCGCGGGCTGGTGGAGAGTCTTTCGGCCATTGCCTGGGAGGCGCGGATCACCGATTTCACCTACAGCTATGTGTCGCCCCACGCCGAAGAATTGCTCGGCTACCCCTTGGCCCATTGGCTGATTCCAGGCTTCTGGCGCAATATCATCCACCCCGCCGACCTGACCCGCGCCCAGACCTTCTGCGATCAGGAAGTGTTGGCCGGGCGCGATCACAGCCTCGATTACCGGGTCATCACTGCCGATGGACGCTGCATATGGGTACGCGACATCGTCAGCCTGATCGAGCACGGTCATGAGCCGGTGATGCGCGGCCTGATGATCGACATCAGCGAGGCCAAGCGCACCGAAGAGGCGCTGCGCCTGTCGGAACAGAAGTTCGCCTCGGTCTTCCAGCAATGCCCGGACATCCTGGTCATTGCGCGTCTTTCCGACGGCTGCCTGCTGGAGGTCAACGAAGCGTTTGAAGAACAGATCGGCCTCAAGGCAGAAGACGTCATCGGCCAGACGGCCACCGACCTCAATATCTGGGGCGTCCCCGGCGTCGGGCCGGGCTTGCTGCAGCGCTTGCAGGCCGGCAGCATCCGTAACCTGGAAATGCCCTTTCGCCGCAACAATGGCCAGGTTTTTACCGGCCTGATCTCTGCCGAACCCTTCGACCTCGACACCACCCCGGCGCTGGTGGTGGTCGTGCGGGATATCAGCCAGCTCAAGGAAACCCAGCAACAGCTGCAAACCTCCGAAGAAAAATTCGCCAAGGCTTTCCACGCCTCGCCTGACGGTTTGTTGCTGTCCCGGCAGAGCGACGGTTTGCTGCTGGAGGTCAACGAGGGTTTCAGCCGCATTACCGGCTTCAATAGCGCGATGTCCGTGGACCGCTCGGCGTTGGAGTTGGGAATCTGGGTCAATCTCAACGAACGCAAACAGATGCTCGACCTGCTGCATCGGGACGGTTTCGTCCGCGACTTCAGTTGCCATATCCGTCGCAGCGACGGGCAGATCCGCCTCTGCGAAGTGTCGAGCCGTCCGCTGCCGATTGGCGACGAAGATTGCATGCTGACCATCGCAAGGGACATCACCGAGCGCCACCTGATGCAGGAAAAACTGCAACAGGCGGCGACCGTGTTCGAGAGCACCGCCGAGGGCGTGTTGATCACCGACACCCAGCAACACATCAGCGCGGTCAACCGCGCGTTTACCGAAATCACCGGCTACAGCGAAAGCGAGGCCCTCGGCCACACCCCGCGCCTGCTCGCCTCGGGCCTGCATGACAGCGCTTTCTACGCGGCCATGTGGCATCAACTGACGGCCGAAGGCCATTGGCAGGGCGAGATTTCCAACCGGCGCAAGAACGGAGAGCTCTATCCGAGCTGGCTGACCATCAGCGCCGTGCGCAACCGCGACAAGTTCATCACCCACTTTGTCGCCGTATTCGCGGACATTTCCAGCCTCAAGCACGCGCAGGCCAAACTCGATTACCAGGCGCACCACGACCCGCTGACGGGCTTGCCGAACCGCACGCTGTTCGAGAGCCGACTGCTGACTGCACTCAACAATCAGCAGGAAAACGGCGGCCAGGGCGCCGTATTGTTCCTCGATCTTGACCGCTTCAAACACATCAACGACAGCCTCGGCCACCCGGTCGGCGACCTGCTGCTCAAGGGCATCGCCGTGCGCCTCAAGGACCAGTTGCGCGACATCGATACCGTGGCGCGCCTCGGTGGTGACGAATTCATCATCCTGCTGCCCGGCCTGCAACAGTCGAGCGACGCCGACAACATCGCAACCAAGTTGCTCAACTGCTTCTCTGCGCCATTCCAGGCGGGCGAGCACGAGTTCTTCATCAGCGCCAGCATTGGCACCAGCCTCTACCCCAAGGACGGTTGCGACGTCGCCACACTGGTCAAGAACGCCGACGCGGCGATGTACCGCTCCAAGGCCAAGGGCCGCAACCGGGTCGAGAGTTATACCCGTGACCTGACCGCTCAGGCCAGCGAGCGGGTCGCACTGGAACACGAACTGCGCCGTGCCATCGAGCGCAATGAACTGTCGCTGCATTACCAGCCGAAAATCAGCCTGGACGACAATCGCCTGGTGGGTGCAGAAGCCCTCATCCGCTGGCATCACCCGACTTTCGGCGCCGTGCCGCCGGAGCACTTCATTCCCTTGGCCGAAGAGAACGGGATGATTCTGCAGATCGGCGACTGGGTGCTCGAGACCGCATGCCGGCAGATGTACGAATGGAACCTGACTTATGAATGCCTCGGCCCATTGTCAGTCAACCTCGCCGGCGCGCAGTTGCGCCAGCCCAACCTGCTCGGCCGGATCGAACAACTGCTCAAGGACAACCGTCTTCAGCCCGGATTATTGCAACTGGAAATTACCGAAAACTTCATCATGAGCCAGGCCGAGGAAGCGCTGGCGGTGCTGCATCAACTCAAACACCTGGGCGTGCAACTGGCCATCGATGACTTCGGAACCGGCTATTCATCCCTGAGTTACCTCAAGCGCCTGCCGCTGGACATCCTCAAGATCGACCAGTCGTTCGTCCGCGGCCTGCCGGATGACCCCCATGACGCGGCCATTGTTCGCGCGATCATCGCGCTGGGGCGCAGCATGCAATTCACCGTCATAGCCGAGGGCGTCGAGACGTTCGCGCAGCAGCAATTCCTCGCGGAGGAAGGCTGCGAACAGATTCAGGGCTACATCGTCAGCCTGCCCTTGCCGGCGGACGAATTCGCCGCGACGTTTCTTCGTATAGCCGTATCGGATTTTTCGGATAGCACAGCCGAGAAACCGTCGCTATAATCCGCGGCCTACTGAGGGCCTATAGCTCAGTTGGTTAGAGCAGAGGACTCATAATCCTTTGGTCCACGGTTCAAGTCCGTGTGGGCCCACCAAACAAAAAAGCCGCGCTGAATGCGCGGCTTTTTCGTGTCTGAAGTGGCAGACTTTTTGTAGCCCTGATTTTTAAGTCGCTCAGTTTGCAAAGTTTTCGATCTTTACCTGACCCTCAGGAAAGGTCGCGATGATTTCCAGTTCGCCGCCCATTGCGCGTATGTAGTTGCGCAACGTGCTGATGTACATGTCAGTGCGGCGCTCCATCCTCGAAATCGCCGCCTGATTGACATGCAGGGTTTTGGCCAACGTTTCCTGGCTCAATGCCTGAGCCTGTCGCAACTCGTGCAACGGCATTTCCGCTCGCATCTTTCGAACCAGCGCGTCGACACGATCCTGAGTCTCAGGCGAGCGCCCCGCCACTAAATCAGCGAATTTTTTAGCCATTGTCATAGCCCTCGTTCTTCAAAGTTTCCAAATGCTCGTCGTACAGACGTTCGGCTAGCGGCACGTGCTTCAGATACCAACGATCGTGGCCAGTTTTATCACCGCCGATCAACAGGATCGCGCATCTCCGAGGATCAAAGGCATACAGCACACGGTAGGGTCTGCCAGCATGTTGCACCCTTAACTCTCGGAGGTTGCCATGCCGGGAGCCCTTGATATCGCTGGTGTAAGGAAAACCCAAGTGCGGTCCCTCATCACCTAGCAACATCACTGTTGCCTGTACGGAGTCCTGCTCTGCTTCGTTGAGGCGATCCCACCAGCCTTCAAATTCATCGGTGTATTCCACTTCCCAACCCATACCAATATGTCACCCAAGGAATATGATCTCAAGGGAATAACTCTAGGCGTAAGCGGCCGAGCGACCACTCGGGTTGCCAATGAAATTGTTAACGGTGGTTGCTCGCTGGAGCTGGGTGTTCGCGTCTGGCGTTTGGTTTTGTTTACTTCTGGTGTCGGAATATCGGATGACGTCCGCAGACCTTGTAGGCAAACTCCGAATCGTCCTTTTTGGGCACTTTGATGCCTTGTTGCGCTTTTCTTCGACGGGATAGTCTCGGGACGTCGCTGACCATTCAGCGATCGGGCTTGGAAACCCGTCGAAATTATTCGCAACAGCGCCTCTTCACGATTGCAAAGGCTTTCCTGGCTTGAGCTCTTGAGTTATGGCGGCTGTGCGCGGGACGTCTTCGGACGTGCCGGTTTCCTAATTTCCCGGTTTTCCAACCTGCGCACAGCTGTCACCCATTCGCTTGGAAACGAATGCGACAGCCTCCCAAATTAGGAGCTACACAATGACAAAAGCGAACCCTTCAGCATCCTCAGAACTGAAAACCATCGGCCTCACCCCCTTCATCTACTGCTCGAACCAACCGCTGTTCCATGTCACGCGAGACGTTCCCCTCAGTGATGCGTTAGCCATGGCCTCCGATTTTCTGTTCCTTTCCAAGGAACTGACCAGAGACGCTGCCTTTAACCGCGATACCGACCGACATATCTGGGCCGCGCATTATTTGACGGCGATGAGCAAGGCAGTGATTGATGATGCGGTGAAGGTGCTGGAGCGAGTGCCCGATCGGACAGAGGCGAAGCCCAAAAAATAGCGACGAATTGGCCGTGGAATGAGCCCCGAGAATTCGGGGCTTTCACATCAGGATCGACCGGTGCGCTACGCCCAGATACCCAACGCGGGAATGGCTTGCACTGGCCCCAACCGCTCAATCATTTCCCGGGTAAAAACGACCTCATACGTATCCGCCGCCCTGCCCCACTGCTCTACGATGACCATGCTGTCGACCAGCACGCTTCCCAATTCGGCAATCGTATCCGCCAGATCCTCGACGACTTCCTGAGTTCGACTCCATACACGATCCGTCATCGCTTTAAGCTCAGCCGAAATACGCTCAGATGACGCAGGGTCCGTTTCGGGACAGGTGATATTGCGCAGCAAATGCTGCAACTCTTTTACTTTGGCGTAATCCTGCTCCGCCCCCTGCGCGCCTTTCAGGATGGCTACGGCTTTCGACTTGTCGACGCGCTTCCCGGATGAAGACAATGTCTGCCCCATAGCGCCGGCCAACAGGACCATCATCCGCGCTTCCAAATGCGCTTTCATTGCTTCCATCGACGAAATCGGGCGCGCCAGGGTAATGGCGGCGCCCCCTTGATGCCGCAAGTCCATGGTCACCGACAGGGTCACGCCGCCCGTTGCAAACCCCAATGCGCGGGCCACGACGTAGTGGCCCATTTCGTGACGGGCGATCTGTAATGCGTGATCCCGTACAACGGAAGGCATCCTGTTCGTCATGTCCATCGCCTCACATCCCTCGATAGCCCATTCGACTATGCCTGACGGTTTGCGTCCACCCTTCCAGCGTTGCGCGCCGGTGTCGGTGTCCAGTGCGAAGACTTTGCCGTAGACGGTGCAGGTGTAGGCCGTCTCGCAGGTGAAAATGCCTGAACGGTACTGAGGCTAGACCAAACATCCTGCATGCGATTGGTGCTGTAACATGCGGACCCATTGATGTGTGTTGCTGGAGACAACCTTTGCCTGACACTCGCCCGCCTGTGCTTGACGAAATCGACCGCCAATTGATCGCGGCCCTGCAGCTCAATGCCCGCGAAAGCGTGGCCATGCTCGCCCGGCAGCTGGGCATCGCTCGTACCACCGTGACGTCACGGCTGGCGCGGCTGGAAAAAACCAAGGTCATCACCGGGTATGGCGTGAGGTTGGGTCAACGGGTGGTGGACGGCGGCTTGCAGGCGTACGTCGGGATCACGGTGCAACCGCGCTCGGGCAAGGAAGTGTTGCGGCGGTTGAGTGCGATGGCACAGGTGCAGCAGTTGTGTGCGGTCAGTGGTGAATTTGATTATGTGGCGTGGTTAAGGACCGATTCGCCGGAGCAGCTGGATCAGTTGCTGGATCAGATCGGGAGCGTGGATGGGGTGGAGAAGACAACCACGTCGATCATTCTCAGCAGCAAGATTGATCGCGGGCAGCCGGTTTAAACGCGATTCCCTGTGGGAGCGGGCTTGCTCGCGAATGCGGTGGATCAGCCGACATTAGTGTTGGCTGATCCACCGCATTCGCGAGCAAGCCCGCTTCCACATTAGCCAGTGTGTAGTCATAGATCGTCACTTTGATCAATTAATTAGCAAAACGACGACACATTGCGTCTTATTAACGTGTTCTACGCTCTCTAGAATGGCTGCCATCTTTTCCTATACTCAGACGCGCATCCCGCGTCCGGTCGCCAGCAAGGTCAGCCATGAACAAGAACAATCGCCATCCTGCAGACGGTAAGAAACCAGTCACCATTTTCGGTCCGGACTTTCCATTTGGCTTCGACGACTGGATCGAGCACCCGGCCGGCCTCGGCAGTATTCCCGAGCACAACCACGGCGCCGAAGTGGCGATTGTCGGCGCAGGCATTGCCGGATTGGTCGCTGCCTATGAACTGATGAAACTGGGCCTCAAGCCCGTCGTCTACGAAGCCTCTAAATTGGGCGGCCGCCTGCGTTCCCAGGCGTTCAACGGGACCGATGGCATCGTCGCCGAACTGGGCGGCATGCGCTTCCCGGTGTCGTCCACGGCGTTTTACCACTATGTCGACAAGCTCGGTCTCGAGACCAAACCCTTTCCCAATCCGCTGACGCCGGCCTCTGGCAGCACCGTGATCGACCTGGAAGGCAAAACCCACTACGCACAGAAGCTGGCCGATCTTCCTGCATTGTTCCAGGAAGTGGCTGACGCCTGGGCCGACGCCCTGGAAGCCGGCTCGCAGTTCTCCGATATCCAGCAAGCGATCCGCGAACGTGACGTGCCGCGCCTCAAAGAGCTCTGGAACACCCTGGTCCCGCTGTGGGACGACCGCACGTTCTACGACTTTGTCGCCACCTCGGAAGCCTTCGCCAAGCTCTCGTTCCATCACCGCGAAGTGTTCGGCCAGGTCGGTTTCGGCACCGGCGGCTGGGACTCGGACTTCCCGAACTCGATGCTGGAAATCTTCCGCGTCGTGATGACCAACTGCGACGATCACCAACATCTGGTCGTCGGCGGCGTCGAACAAGTGCCGCAAGGCATCTGGCGCCATGTGCCGGAGCGTTGCGTGCACTGGCCCGCAGGCACCAGCCTCAAGTCGCTGCACCGAGGCGCGCCACGCTCCGGGGTTAAAAAAATCGCTCACGCCCCGGACGGTCGTTTTGCGGTCACCGATAACAACGGCGACACCCGCGAGTACGCCGCAGTACTGACCACCTGCCAGAGCTGGCTGCTGACCACGCAGATCGAATGCGACGAAACCCTGTTCTCGCAAAAGATGTGGATGGCCCTCGACCGCACCCGCTACATGCAGTCGTCGAAAACCTTCGTGATGGTTGACCGCCCGTTCTGGAAGGACAAGGATCCGGAAACAGGTCGCGACCTGATGAGCATGACCCTCACCGATCGCCTGACCCGTGGCACTTACCTGTTCGACAACGGTGACGACAAGCCCGGGGTAATCTGCCTGTCGTACTCGTGGATGAGTGACGCGCTGAAAATGCTGCCGCACCCGGTGGAAAAACGCGTCGAACTGGCCTTGAACGCGCTGAAAAAGATCTACCCGAAAGTCGATATTGCGGCGCGAATCATCGGCGATCCGATCACCGTATCGTGGGAAGCCGACCCGCATTTCCTCGGGGCTTTCAAAGGTGCACTGCCCGGCCACTATCGCTACAACCAGCGCATGTATGCTCACTTCATGCAGGACGACATGCCGGCCGAACAACGCGGGATTTTCATCGCCGGCGACGACGTTTCGTGGACGCCGGCGTGGGTCGAAGGCGCGGTGCAGACCTCGCTCAATGCGGTGTGGGGCATCATGAAACACTTCGGCGGTGAAACTCACGCCGAGAACCCGGGTCCAGGAGATGTGTTCAACGAGATCGGTCCGATCGCCCTGCCCGAGTAAAAGGAGTTCCACATGCGCGTAGCCCTTTACCAATGTCCGCCGCTGCCCCTGGACGTCGCCGGCAACCTGCAACGCCTGCATCAACTGGCGCTGGAGGCCAAAGGTGCCGACTTGCTGGTGCTGCCGGAGATGTTTTTGACCGGTTACAACATCGGCGTCGATGCCGTCAGCGTCCTGGCGGAGGTGCACAACGGAGAGTCGGCACAGCAGATCGCACGCATTGCCAAAACGGCAGGGATTGCCATTTTGTACGGCTATCCCGAGCGCACTGCGGACGGGCAGATCTACAACGCCGTGCAATTGATCGACGCCAACGGCGAGCGCCTGTGCAACTACCGCAAGACTCACCTGTACGGCGACCTCGATCACTCGATGTTCAGCGCCGGGCAGGGTGATTTTCCGCTGGTGGAGCTCAACGGCTGGAAGCTGGGCTTCCTGATCTGCTACGACGTTGAGTTTCCGGAAAATGCGCGGCGGCTGGCCCTGGCCGGCGCCGAGCTGATTCTGGTACCGACAGCGAACATGATTCCTTACGACTTCGTCGCCGACGTCACCGTGCGCGCCCGCGCCTTCGAAAACCAGTGTTACGTGGCGTATGCCAATTACTGCGGAAACGAAGGCGACATCCACTACTGCGGCCAAAGCAGCATCGCCGCACCGGATGGCAGCCGCATCGCTCAGGCGGGCCTTGATGAAGCGCTGATTGTCGGTGAGCTGGATCGTCAGTTGATGGTCGATTCCCGCGCCGCCAATCGCTACTTCCTCGATCGCCGCCCGGAGCTTTACGGCGAGCTTAACAAGCGCTGATCGACCGTTATCCGCTAGCATTAGCGCTTCCCTGTTCTGGAAGTGCTCATGCCTGCGCTGAATCCCCCTCGCCCTCACACTGAAACCCTGGCCAACGGTCTGCGGGTGACGCTGCGTCATGCCCCGAATCTGAAGCGTTGTGCGGCCGCGTTACGGGTCGCTGCAGGCAGTCACGACGTGCCGCTGGCTTGGCCCGGCCTGGCGCATTTTCTTGAGCATCTGTTGTTTCTCGGTACCGCACGTTTTCCTGCCGAACAAGGCCTGATGGCCTACGTGCAAGGTCACGGCGGGCAGGTGAATGCACGGACCAGCGAGCGCACCACGGACTTCTTTTTCGAACTGCCGCTACAGGCGTTTAGCGGTGGGCTGGAACGTCTGTCGGACATGCTCGCTCATCCGCGCATGAATCCGGAAGATCAGCAGCGGGAACGGGAAGTGTTGCAGGCAGAGTTTGTCGCCTGGTCGCAGGACGCGACGGCGCAACAACGCCAGGCGCTGTTCGATGGACTTTCACCGACTCATCCGTTGCGCGGCTTTCATGCCGGCAACCGCGACAGCCTGCCGGTGCCGAAGCCAGAATTTCAGAATGCGTTGAAAGATTTCCATCAACGGTTTTATCAGACCGGGCAGATGACGCTGAGCCTGGCCGGCCCGCAAAGTATCGAAGAGCTCAAGCAAATGGCGCTGAGTTTCGGCGCGGCGATTCCCATGGGAGCAGTCGTCCCGCAACAGGCTCCTGTGCCGCTAATGGAATCTTCGGAGGCAAGTTATCAACAGGTGAACGAGCGCAGGCTTGATCTGCTGTTTACCTTCGAATCGCTGCCCACTTCATCGACCGAAGCCTTGGCGTTTCTGTGCCATTGTTTGAACGCTTCGAAGCCCGGCGGGCTGCTGGCCGAATTGCGCGCACGTGGTTTGGCTGAGCACTTGAACGCCGAGCCGCTGTACCAATTTGCCGGACAAGCCGTGCTGCACGTTGAATTCACAACGACTGCATCAGCGAGCGTCCTGCACGAGAAGCTACTGGATTGGCTGGGCTTTTTTGCCTCGCAGCAAGACTGGGCGGCCCTGCGTGAAGAGTACGCGGTCGTGCTTCAGCGCCAGCAACACGTCAGCGGTGCGCTGCAACTGGCCCGACTCGACAGCGAACAGCTTGAGTCCGGCCTGTCCGAGCAAGGCGTTGCAGCGCTCAATGACATCCTGAAGAAAATCGGCGCTGTGGATAACTTCAGCGGTGACTGGCAACTGCCGGCACCGAATCCGTTCTTGCGCACCGAAGCGCCGCCGCAAAACGCCGGGTTGATTCGCGGACAAACCAGCAAGCACCGTGGCTTGCGCACATTTGCCCAGGACCGTTCGCGCAGCCGTCGTGAAAGTTCTCCCATGCAATTCAGCCAGGCTTTGCCGGATAACACCGCGGAAGGCGCGATTTATTTGCGTTGGCGGCTCGAGGCCGAACCTCATCCCCGCCTTCAGCTGCGCCTGGAAAACAACCTGCAGCCACTGCGCGAGGATGCACGCCAGGCAGGTGTCGATTTTTCCTTCAGCGCGTCGGGCAACGAATGGCTGCTGAAGGTGACCGGACTGCAGGAACCGATGCCGAGCGTTCTCGAACATGCACTGAAAGAGCTGACACAACCTGCCAGCGATTTCTCACAGGAAGAATCGAGAAGCCCTGCGCTGATCCCGATCAAACAACTGCTCAAGGCGCTGCCCAATCTTCTTCTTGAACACAGCGAGGTCTCTGCAGACCTGCAGCGGCTATGGTCAAGTGCGCGCTGGGAAGGTCTGGCGACAGGCCTTTCAGCACCCACTCAAGCAGCAATGGGCCTGGCCCTGAGCCGGGTGCCAGGCGTTGCGGACACCCAACCGTCCACGCCGATCTCGATCAACTCACAGCGCCTCTGGACAACGCTCGACAGCGACTCCAGCGAACACGCGTTGTTGCTGTTCTGTCCGACAGCTACCCAGGACATCGGCGATGAAGCCGCCTGGCGTTTGTTGGCGCTTGTCTGTCAGACGCCGATCTATCAGCGCCTGCGCGTGGAGCTGCAATTGGGTTACGCGGTGTTCAGCGCACTGCGTCAGATCCATGGGCAGACCGGAATCCTGCTTGGCGTGCAGTCTCCCGGCACCTCGCCATTGAAGTTGCTGGAACACATGGAGTGCTTCCTGAGCGACCTGCCCGGGTTGGTCGAGGGGATCGACGAGGCGGCTTTCATCGCCCAGCGCCAGGCGTTGGCCGATCAATTCGACATCGCGGCCTTACCCTTGGCCCAGGCTGCCGAACTGCTCTGGCAAGGCAAGCTGGCAGGCCGCTCGTCGGATTACCTGACGCAGCTGACCTTGTCGATTCTGGCCACCGACCGCCCCGCGCTGATCGCCGCCGCCCATCGACTGAACAACGCCGAGGGTGGCTGGCGCTGCCTGGCCAGCAGTTCGGAACCGGAAGCGCCTTGGCAAGTGACAAAATGATCATTACCGCTGGTGCAATTAGCTTTTTCCGAGAATGCAGGCCTTTCGCTCTGTAATTTTGAGTAACATAGCCACCTAACTATCTGAACATCTCCGGCTGGAGGTGGACTATATGTATAGATCTCAACTGTCCCATCACCTGAAGGAGCGCTCCCATGTCCTGGTCCAAACCTGCTTACACCGACCTGCGTATCGGCTTTGAAGTCACCATGTACTTCGCAAGCCGCTAAGTTTGTCTTGCAGTTCAGCGCCTCGGTTTGCCGAGGCGTTTTTATTTTCAGCGTTGAAATTGATGGAGCGGCCATGTTTGTCCAGATTCTAGGTTCCGCCGCCGGCGGCGGTTTCCCGCAGTGGAACTGCAACTGCGTGAACTGCGCGGGTTTTCGCGACGGGAGCCTGAACGCCAAGGCGCGGACCCAGTCGTCCATCGCGATTTCTGATGATGGCGTGAACTGGGTACTGTGCAATGCCTCGCCGGACATCCGTGCCCAGCTCCAGAGTTTCACCCCGATGCAACCGGGGCGCGCCCTGCGCGATACCGGCATCAGCGCGATCATCCTGATGGACAGCCAGATTGATCACACCACCGGCCTGCTCAGCCTGCGCGAGGGTTGCCCGCACAACGTCTGGTGCACGGACATGGTCCATGAAGACCTGAGCACCGGTTTCCCGCTGTTCACCATGCTGACCCACTGGAACGGCGGGCTGAACTGGAACCGCATCGAACTCGACTGCAGCTTCACCGTCCCGGCCTGCCCGAGTCTGCGCTTCACCCCGTTGCCACTGCGCAGCGCTGCGCCGCCTTACTCGCCGCACCGCTTCGACCCGCATCCGGGCGACAACATCGGACTGATCGTCGAAGACCTGAACACCGGCGGCAAGCTGTTCTACGCGCCGGGCCTGGGCAAGGTCGACGCACCGCTGCTGGAGATCATGGCCGGCAGCGACTGCCTGCTGGTGGACGGCACGATGTGGGACGATGACGAAATGCAGCGCCGTGGCGTCGGCACCCGAACTGGTCGGGAAATGGGTCACCTGGCGCAAAACGGCCCCGGCGGCATGCTGGAAGTGCTGGAAAAACTGCCCAGGCAGCGCAAGGTGCTTATCCATATCAACAATACCAACCCGATCCTCGATGAGGATTCGCCGGAGCGTGCCGAGCTGGTTCGGCGCGATGTTGAAGTGGCGTATGACGGCATGAGTATTGTGTTGTAGGGCATCGAGACCGCTGTACGGTCTATCGCCAGCAGGCTGGCTCCCACAGGGGAATGCGATCAACTGTGGGAGCCAGCCTGCTGGCGATGAGGCCGATCCAGACGCCACAAAATCCACCGGCTGCACCCGGAGACCGAAATGACTGACACCGCAATGTCCCCCGCCGAATTCGAAGCGGCCCTGCGCGCCAAGGGCGCCTACTACCACATCCATCACCCGTACCACGTGGCGATGTATGAAGGCCGGGCGACCCGCGAGCAGATTCAGGGTTGGGTTGCCAACCGGTTTTACTATCAGGTGAACATTCCCCTGAAGGACGCCGCCATCCTTGCCAATTGCCCGGACCGGGAGATCCGCCGCGAGTGGATTCAACGCCTGCTCGACCATGACGGCGCCCCCGGTGAAGACGGTGGCATCGAAGCCTGGTTGCGTCTGGGTCAAGCCGTAGGTCTCGACCCGGACCAACTGCGCTCCCAGGAACTGGTGCTGCCTGGCGTACGTTTCGCCGTGGACGCCTACGTCAATTTCGCCCGCCGGGCCAATTGGCAGGAAGCCGCCAGCAGTTCGCTTACCGAGCTGTTCGCGCCGCAGATCCACCAATCACGTCTCGACAGCTGGCCGCAGCATTACCCGTGGATCGACCCGGCCGGCTATGAGTATTTCCGCACCCGACTGGGCCAGGCGCGGCGCGATGTGGAACATGGTCTGGCGATCACGTTGCAGCACTACACGACGCGGGAAGGCCAGGAGCGCATGCTGGAAATTCTCCAGTTCAAACTGGACATACTTTGGAGCATGCTCGATGCCATGAGCATGGCCTACGAACTGAAACGCCCGCCGTATCACAGCGTGACCGAGCAACGGGTCTGGCACAAAGGAATCACCTTATGAGTTTCGATCGCAGCAAGACCCCGACCTGGCGTCCCGGCTACCGCTTTCAGTACGAACCGGCGCAGAAAGGCCATGTGCTGCTCTACCCGGAAGGCATGATCAAGCTCAATGAAAGCGCCGCGCTGATCGGTGGTTTGATCGACGGTGAACGTGATGTCGCGGCGATCATCGCCGAACTGGACGCGCAGTTCCCCGGTGTGCCGGAGCTCGGTGATGACATCGAGCAGTTCATGGAGGTCGCCCGTGCTCAGCACTGGATCAAACTTGCCTGATTCCGTGTCAGACACGTTACCGCCCAAACCGGAAATCGGTCTGCCGCTGTGGCTGCTGGCGGAACTGACCTACCGCTGCCCGCTGCAATGCCCCTACTGCTCCAATCCGCTGGATTTCGCCGAGCAAGGCAAAGAGCTGAGCACCGAGCAGTGGATCAAGGTGTTCCGCGAAGCGCGGGAAATGGGCGCCGCGCAGCTGGGCTTTTCCGGCGGCGAACCGCTGGTGCGCCAGGACCTCGCAGAGCTGATTGCCGAAGCGCGCAAGTTGGGTTTCTACACCAACCTGATCACCTCCGGCATCGGCCTCACCGAGCAGAAAATCAGCGACTTCAAGAAGGCCGGCCTGGACCATATCCAGATCAGCTTCCAGGCCAGCGACGAGCAAGTGAACAACTTGTTGGCCGGCTCGAAAAAGGCTTTCGCGCAGAAGCTGGAAATGGCTCGCGCGGTAAAAGCTCATGGCTATCCGATGGTGCTGAATTTCGTCACCCATCGGCACAACATCGACAAGATCGACCGGATCATCGAGCTGTGCATGGCCCTTGAGGCGGACTTCGTCGAACTCGCCACCTGCCAGTTTTACGGTTGGGCGCAGCTCAATCGGGTCGGACTGTTGCCGACCAAGGAACAACTGGTCCGTGCCGAACGCATCACCAACGAATACCGCGCCAAACTCGAAGCCGAAGGGGATCCGTGCAAGCTGATTTTCGTCACGCCGGACTACTACGAAGAACGCCCGAAAGCCTGCATGAATGGCTGGGGCAGTATTTTTCTGACAGTGACTCCAGACGGAACCGCGCTGCCGTGTCATGGCGCCCGACAGATGCCGGTGCAGTTTCCCAACGTGCGCGATCACAGCATGCAGCACATCTGGTACGACTCATTTGGCTTCAACCGCTTTCGCGGTTACGACTGGATGCCCGAGCCATGCCGCTCGTGCGACGAAAAAGAGAAGGACTTCGGCGGCTGCCGCTGCCAGGCATTCATGCTCACGGGTGACGCCAGCAACGCAGACCCGGTATGCAGCAAGTCGGAACATCACGGCGTGATTCTCAAGGCCCGCGAAGAAGCCGAGCACGCGACCCAGACCATCGAACAACTGGCCTTTCGCAATGAACGAAACTCCCGACTCATCGCAAAAAGCTGATCCCTTCAGCGCCGCCAAGGCGGTCGCTGCCGGTATCGACTTTGCCGAACTACAGGTTGGCCAGCAGGGCCTGTTCTGGAACGAGTACCGCCCCGAGGACGCCGCTTGCCGCATCTGGCATTGGCGAGATGGCCAGGCGCACTGCCTGACGCCGGTGGGTTTCAGCGTGCGCAGCCGGGTGTACGAATATGGCGGCGGAGCGTTCTGTCTGACAGATGACGGGGTGGTTTTCGTCAACGAGGCGGATCAGCAGTTGTATCGCCAATCGCTGGCAGGCGAAACGCCCGAAGTGCTGACATCCGGTGAATGTCGCTACGGCGATCTGCAATTTGCCAACGGGCAAGTGTTGGCCGTTGAAGAACATCGAGACCGGCATCGTCTGGTGGCCATCGATCTGATGGACGGCGCACGTCATCTGCTGGTCGAAGGTGCGGACTTTTATGCCGCACCGACGTTGAGCCCTGACGCTCAACGGTTGGCCTGGATCGAGTGGAGTCGCCCGGACCAGCCATGGACCGCGACTCGCCTGATGGTTGCCGACCGCCAGGACGACAGCCGTTTCGCTCAAGCCCGCTGTGTGGCGGGCGATGGTGTTCAGGAGTCGCTGCAACAACCGCGATTCGATGACAGTGATCGTCTGTATTGTCTGACGGATCGTGGCGGCTACTGGCAGCCGTGGGTCGAGTCTTCCAATGCTATGCGTCCGCTGCCCAGCGCTGCGGCTGATCATGGGCCCGCGCCCTGGCAGTTGGGTGGTTGTACCTGGCTGCCCTTGAGTGAAAACAGCTATCTGGCCAGTTGGACCGAAGACGGATTCGGCCGACTGGGCATTGGTGGTGACACTACAGAAGATTTCACCGGGGACTACAGCCGATTCCGACATCTTGCACGGGATCAACAATTCATCTACTGCATCGCCGCTTCGCCAGTCAGCTCGTCAGCCGTGATCGCCATTGACCGCAAAACCCGACAGGTCAAAGTGTTGGCCGGGGGAGTCGCCCCCATGCCCGCCGAGAAAATCAGCGTCCCGCAAACCTTGCGCTACCCAAGCGGTGCAAGCGAGGCTCACGGTTTTTTCTACCCGGCAATGACTGGCGAAACGAAGCCGCCGCTGGTGGTGTTCATCCATGGTGGCCCGACATCAGCGTGCTACCCGATGCTCGATCCGCGCATCCAGTACTGGACGCAACGCGGCTTCGCCGTGGCCGACCTCAACTACCGTGGCAGCAGCGGCTACGGCCGCGCTTACCGCCAGGCGCTGCATTTGAGTTGGGGTGAGGTGGATGTGGAGGACGCCTGCGCGGTGGTCGGCCATCTCGCCGTGCGCGGACTGATCGACGGCGACCAGGCGTTTGTTCGCGGTGGCAGTGCCGGCGGCTATACCACGCTGTGTGCGCTGGCGTTTCAGCAGGTCTTCCGCGCGGGCGCCAGCCTCTACGGCGTCAGCGATCCTGTCGCACTGGGCCGCGCGACCCACAAGTTTGAAGGCGATTATCTGGATTGGCTGATTGGTGATCCTGAACAGGATGCCGAGCGCTATGCCGCGCGCACGCCATTGCAGCATGCGAGCAACATCAGCGTGCCAGTGATTTTCTTTCAGGGCGAACTGGACGCCGTGGTCGTGCCGCAACAGACCCGCGACATGGTCGAGGCGCTGCAGCAAAACGGCATTCTGGTTGAAGCACATTATTACGCAGACGAACGTCACGGCTTCCGCAAGGCCGGCAATCAGGCCCACGCGCTGGAGCAGGAATGGTTGTTTTATCGGCGGGTGATGGCGCTGGAAAGCTGAAACCGTGTCGCTTCAATCGCCGGCAAGCCGCCGCCTACAGGATCGGTGAAATCCCTGCAGGAGCTGGCTTGCCGGCGAAAGCGATCTATCTGACACCGTGAAACTCAACGTTTGGCGATGATGTAGACCGCATGCACGATCCCAGGAATGTAACCGCACAACGTCAGCAGAATATTCAGCCAGAACGCGCCGGCGAAACCGACCTGCAGAAACACACCCAGTGGCGGCAATAGAATGGCGATGATGATGCGAATGAAATCCATGGGGCAGCTCCTGATTTGAAGAGGGCTCATGTGAGCCTTACTGCTAATCGACCAACACCGTTCGTCAGGGTTCAGTGCGAATACTGGCTGAATACCGATATCCAAATGAATCTGCGAACAAAAAAACGCCCCACGTCAAAAGAATCAAACGTGGGGCGATGCGTTATACCGCGAGACGGTTCGGGAATTCGTGTAGGGCGGTTGTGATCAGACGGCAATCCCTTTGCGGCATTGCAGTTGTGCGGTACGCACCCGGGAAAAGGCGCGGGCCAGGCGCAGGAGCATTTCGTCGATATTGGCCTTGCTGACCGTGAGCGCCGGTGTGAAGCGCAGGCAGTCGGCCTGTGGGGCGTCGAGCAACAAGCCCTCGTACAGCGCTGCTTTGACGACGGCGGCAGCCGAATCTTCGGACAGCGTAAGACCCCAGAGCAATCCCTGACCGCGCAGTTCGCCATGACCATAGCGATGAGCCAGACGCGCCAGGCCTTCGCGCAAGTGCTGGCCGGTTTCCCGGACATGCTCGAGAAAACCCTTGTCCTGCACGTTATCGAGTACAGCCAGACCCGCAGCGGTCATCAGCGCGTTGCCATGATGGGTGCCCGTCAGCTCGCCGACATCGAAACAGCAGGCCTTGCCTCGAGCCAGCAGCGCCGCCAGAGGCACACCCCCGCCCAGCCCTTTGCCAAGGACAACGATATCTGCCCGCACACCGTAGCGTTGTTCCGCGAGCAATGTCCCGAGGCGACCGACACCGGTCTGCACTTCGTCGAAGATCAACAGAATGCCGAGCTCACGACACAGGCGTTCGACACCCTCGAGGTAAAGCTCGGTGGCGGGGATCACCCCGGATTCGCTCTGAATCGGTTCGAGCATGATTGCCACGGTCCGGGCATCAACCGCTGCATTCAAGGCTGCAAGATCGTTGAACGGCACGTGGCTGAAGCCGGGGAGTTGCGGTTCGAAGCGGTTGGTCAGCATGGAACTGTCCGACGCTGGAATCGTTCCGAGACTACGGCCATGGCATCCCTGCCTGGCCACGATGATCCGCGAAGCACCACCGCGATAACGCTGACCCCATTTGCGCGCCAGCTTGATCGCCGCTTCACAGGCTTCGCTGCCACTGTTGAGCAGGTACGCCTGATCACTGCCGGTGCTCATGCAGAGCCGCTCGGCGAGGTTGAGCATGCCGCGGTTATGCAGGCCGAAACCGGGATTGATCAGTGACTGAGCCTGCGCCGTAATCGCATTGACCAGTACAGAAGGGCTATGTCCGAGGCTATTGGCCCCGCCACCCTGTGAAAAATCCAGATAGGCACGGTCATCGCTGTCCCACAACCAGGAGCCCTGGCCGCGCACAAAAATCTGTTTCGGCCGCTCGACACTGGGCATCAGGTACTCGCTGGAAAGATTGTCACTGCTGGCCGGCAGGAAACTGTCCGCGGCCAGATCATCAAGGCTGGGAGCGCTTCGCCGTAAATTGAACAAGTTCATCGGAAAAAACCTCGGTTGAGATTTTTTGCCTTACCTATGCAAACAACCTCGGCGTAAACGATATTCATCGCGCTCTATGGCCCTGTAAGCCTTGTGAATGCGGTTAGACTAGGCTCAGACAAGGCCGTGAGCCATTTCGATTTCCCAGTATTTTCGATAAGCAAATCTTATGGATTTCAAACAACTGCGTTATTTCGTCGCGGTCTACGAAGAGGGCCATGTCGGCCGGGCCGCCGAGCGACTCTCGATCTCTCAGCCTGCCCTGTCCCAACAGATCCGCCACCTCGAACAAAACCTTGATGTCAGTCTGTTCGAGCGCAGCAGTAAACGCCTGCTGCCTACCCTGGCCGCCCACACGTTGTACAACCACGCCTTGCCCTTGCTGGATGGTTTGCAACGGGCACGTGAAGCGCTGGGCAATTTCAAGGGACAAGCGCTGCGCACGCTGGCCATTGGCGTGTTGCAAACCGTCCACACCAGTCTCGTGCCGCAAATGCTCGAACGCCTGCGCAAGGCGCAGCCGCACCTTGTGGTGCAAATCTATGAACTGACCGGGTTGGAGATCGAGCGGCGGCTGCTCAACGGCGCTCTGGACATCGGCATCAGTTACCTGCCGCCCCGACAGCCAGGGTTGCACGGCGTGATGCTGTACGAAGATGAACTGACGCTCGTCATCCCGGCGGATCACCCGTTGCGCGAATTCAAGAAAGTCTCCATGAGTCAGGCTGCCGAGTTGCCGATGTTGCTGCTGGGTGAAGAGTTTCAGGTGCGGCAGATCTGGCAGACGCAACTGGCCAACCTGGGGCGGCGCCCGCAGGTGCAGGCGGAACTGAACAATATGGCGGGGATTCTCGACAGTCTGCCCCATACCCGGCTCGCGACCGTGCTTCCGGGGCGCTCGCAGAAAGCGCTCGACAACCATGAACTGCTCTGGAAACCGCTGACTGAACCGCGGGTGCCACTGAAAGTCGGGTTGGTGTGTCGGGATGTGCAGCGGCAACAAGCCTCGCTGGCCTTATTGCGAACCTTGCTGGAAGAGGTGATGAATGGACCGGATGAGCGCTCGGTAACCCTGGATGGGTTGAGCTGACTACTTTTCTGCGGACAAAAGAAAACCCCGCCGAAGCGGGGCTTTGCAGACTGTTTCCCTGACATCCATTTCACTCCGCCGTCCTGGCAGAATCCTACGTGTCCGTGTTGTTGCTTTGCGCTTCCTGCGCGACGTCCATGAGAAGTAGATTAGCTGTGGATCCAATCTGCATCTATGGGAGAAAAGCAGCACGTCATGTAAGCAAATACTTACATGACGTCACATTGTCAGAACTGCGCTGCGTCCAGCAGGAACAACGATTCGCTCCCGGCCTTCACCGACGCGCTCAACGAGTGAATACGCGGCAGCAGGCGTGCGAAATAGAACCGCGCGGTACCCAGCTTGCTCGCGTAGAAATCGTCCTGCGCTTCTTTGCCCGAGGCCGCCTTGGCCATCAGTGCCCACATGTAGGCGTAGGCCACATAACCGAAGGTTTGCAGGTACTCGACCGAAGCCGCGCCGATTTCGTTCGGGTTGTTTTTTGCCCGGTCCAGCAACCATGCGGTCAATTCGTCGAGGGTGGTCACGGCATCGTTCAGCGGCTTGGTGAACTCGGCCAGGTCAGCGCTGGCCGTCGCGGTGAAATGACGGATCTCGTCGGCAAACAGGTTGTAGAACGCCCCGCCGCTGCCGACGATTTTGCGTCCGACCAAGTCCAGCGCCTGAATGCCGTTGGTGCCTTCGTAGATCTGGGTGATGCGCACGTCGCGGACCAGTTGCTCCTGGCCCCATTCACGAATGTAACCGTGGCCGCCGAACACCTGCTGGCCGTGAATGGTGGTCTCCAGACCGAGGTCCGTCAGGAACGCCTTGGCCACCGGGGTCAGCAGCGCCACCAGGTCTTCCGCGCGTTTGCGGGTGGTGGCGTCTTCGCTGAACTTGGCGGTGTCCAGTTGCATGGCCACGTACGTCGAGAACGCACGGCCGCCTTCGTTCGAGGCTTTCATGGTCAGCAGCATGCGACGCACGTCCGGGTGGACAATGATCGGGTCCGCCACTTTGTCCTTGTTCTGCGCGCCCGTCGGCGAGCGGCTTTGCAGACGGTCGCGGGCGTATTCGATGGCGTTCTGGTAAGAGCGCTCGCCAGAGGCCAGGCCCTGAATGCCGACGCCCAGACGTTCGTAGTTCATCATGGTGAACATCGCCGCCAAGCCTTTGTTCGGCTCGCCGACAAGATAGCCCACGGCTTCGTCGAAGTTCATCACGCAGGTGGCGGACGCCTGAATGCCCATCTTGTGTTCGATCGAACCGCAGGTCGCCGGGTTGCGCGCACCCAGGCTGCCATCGGCATTGACCATGAACTTCGGCACCAGGAACAGCGAAATGCCTTTCGGCCCCGCTGGCGCATCCGGTAACTTGGCCAGCACCAGATGGATGATGTTCTCGGTCAGGTCGTGTTCGCCGCCGGTGATGAAAATCTTGGTGCCGCTGACTTTGTAGGAACCGTCGGCCTGAGGTTCGGCCTTGGTGCGGATGATCCCCAGGTCAGTTCCGGCGTGCGGCTCGGTCAGGCACATCGAACCGGCCCAGACGCCGGCGTACATGTTCGGCAGGTACGCGGCTTTCAGTTCTTCGCTGGCGTGCGCGTTGATCGACAGGCAGGCGCCGGCAGTCAGCATCGGGTACAGACCGAAGGACAGACTCGCGGAGTTGACCATTTCTTCGACCTGAGCCGAAACCGCCTTGGGCATGCCCATGCCGCCGTAGGTCGGATCGCCACCGACGCCCACCCAACCGCCTTCGGCATAAGTCTGATAAGCCTGTGGGAAACCTGCCGGCGTGGTGACAGCACCGTCCGCCCAATGGCAACCTTCTTCATCAGCCGAACGGCTCAGGGGCGCGATGCTTTTGCTGGTGACCTTGCCGGCTTCTTCAAGAATGGCTTCAACGGTTTCCGCATCGACGGTCTCGGCCAGCGCAGGCAACTCGGCCCAGAGTTTGGCGACCTCGAAAACTTCATTGAGGACGAAGCGCATATCGCGCAGGGGCGCTTTGTAGTCAGCCATGGCAAACCTCGCAGGATCTTTACAGGTGATTCGTAGGAAGAATGTTTTCGTGGGGTCCGAGTGTAACCCAACAACTTTTGCGACACATAGGGTCAGCTAGTGACCCTTTTGTAATTTTTAGTCATCAACAAAAAAGCCCGCACGAGGCGGGCTTCCGTCAAGCGTGACTGAATAACTACAGCGCAAACAATTCCGCCGGCAGCTTCATCAGGCAATCGCTACCCGCTTCAATGGCCGCGCGATGAGCGGCGGTGCGCGGGAGCAAGCGCTTGAAGTAAAACTCGCTGGTCGCCAGTTTGGCCCGGCAGTAATCGGCATCGCCGCTGCCCGCATCCAGTTGTGACTGAGCCACCAGAGCCATGCGCAGCCACAAATAGCCAAGGATGATGTAACCGCTGTACATCAGGTAATCCACTGACGCGGCGCCCACTTCGTCCGGATTCTTCATCGCAGCCATGCCGACCTGGGTGGTCAGCTCGCCCCACTGCTGATTCAACCCATTGAGTTGCGCCACATAACTGGCCAGTTGCGGATGCCCGGCGTTCGCCGCGCAAAACCTGTGGACGATTTTGGTAAAGCCGCGCAGCAGCTTGCCTTGACTGCCGAGCACTTTGCGCCCCAGTAAATCCAGCGCCTGAATGCCGTTGGTGCCTTCGTAGATCGGTGCGATCCGGCAATCGCGAACCAGTTGCTCCATGCCCCACTCACGAATGAACCCGTGACCGCCAAACACTTGCATGCCGAGGTTGGTCACTTCCAGCCCGGTGTCGGTCATGAAGGCTTTGCAGATCGGCGTCAGGAAGGCCAACAGGTCTTCGGCGTCCTGCCGCGCGGTTTCATCCGGGCTCAGGTGCGCAGCGTCCAGCAATTGCGCGGTGAAGTACGTCAACGCACGATTGCCTTCGTTGAAGGCTTTCATGGTCAGCAACATCCGGCGCACATCAGGGTGAACGATGATCGGATCGGCGGCTTTTTCCGGCGCTTTCGGGCCGGTCAGCGAGCGCATCTGCAGACGATCGTTGGCGTACTTGATCGCGCCCTGGAAGCTCGCTTCGCCCAGACACAAACCCTGCATCCCGGTGCCAAGGCGCGCATGGTTCATCATGGTGAACATGCAGTTCAGGCCCTTGTTCGGTTCACCGATCAGGAAGCCCTTGGCCTCGTCGAAGTTCAGCACGCAGGTGGCCGAAGCCTTGATGCCCATCTTGTGCTCGATCGAGCCGCAGGAAACGCCGTTGCGCTCTCCTGCTTCGCCTTCTGCATTGGGTAGGAATTTGGGAACGATGAACAACGAAATGCCCTTGGTTCCTGCAGGAGCATCCGGCAGTTTCGCCAGCACCAGGTGAATGATGTTGTCACTCATGTCGTGTTCGCCGGCGGAAATGAAGATCTTGCTGCCGGAGATCGCGTAGCTGCCGTCCGCTGCAGGCACGGCGCGGGTCTTGATGATGCCCAGGTCGGTGCCGCAATGGGCTTCGGTCAGGCACATGGTGCCGGTCCATTGGCCAGCGGTGAGTTTGCTCAGGTAGGTCTGCTTTTGTTCCTCGGTGCCGTGAGCATGGATCGCCGACATCGCGCCGTGCGTCAGGCCCGGGTACATCCCCCAAGAGGTGTTGCTGGACCCGACCATCTCGCTGATGACCAGCCCCAGAGAACTCGGCAAGCCTTGGCCGCCGTAAGCGGGATCAGCCGCCAGACCATGCCAGCCACCGTCCACGTATTGCGCGAAGGCTTGCTTGAAGCCTGCAGGCGTTGTCACCACGCCATTGTCAAAATGGCAGCCTTCTTCGTCGCCGCTGCGATTGAGCGGTGCCAGCACGTTCTCGCAGAATTTCGCACCTTCTTCGAGGATCGCATTGACCATGTCCGGGCTGGCCTCGGTGGCACCCAGCGCCTCGTAGTTGCTGTGAAAATCGAAGACGTGGTCGATCAGAAAGCGCATGTCGCGCAGAGGAGCTTTGTACTCGGGCATGGTCATTTCTCCGGCAGCAGATTCCTTAAACCTACTGCCGCCGGACACGCCTCACAATCACAGTCCAGACGCTGAATGCGCCATCATCACTCAACCCGCAGCAGCGTCCATGCGCACCGCGCCACGACGGTTCTGCCCGTAAGCCACCACGCAGTTTCGTCCGGCACCTTTGGCAGCGTAGAGCGCCTCATCGGCAGACTTGAGCACTTTTTCAGGGTTACGTTGATCCACCCGCTCGGCGACGCCGATGCTGACGGTGACCGACACACTCGTGGCCGCGGAACCGGAACGACGCTGACGCCCCTGCTGATCGTCTTGAGGACGACTGTCCTGGTTACGCAGTTGAATATTGTAGGTCTCGATCGATTCGCGGATGAGTTCCAGGTGCGGCATGCACTCCTCGAGTGTCTTGCCCGCAAACACCAGTGCAAATTCCTCACCGCCATAGCGATAAGCCCTACCTCCACCGCCGATTTTCGACAACTTGCTGGCCACCAGGCGCAGCACCTGATCACCGACATCGTGGCCGTGGGTGTCGTTGAATTTCTTGAAGTGGTCGACGTCGCTCATGGCCAGTACGTAATTGCGCCCCAGGCGCTGCATGCGCTCGTTCAAGGCGCGACGCCCGGGCAGACCGGTGAGCTCATCGCGAAAAGCCATTTGATAGGCTTCATGGGCAACCGCCGCGGCAATCATCAACATCACCTGGCTGCACATGATGTTCAGGGTGAACGGCAGGATGAAGGTTTTCGGTAACGCCCAGAACAACCCGAGCAAACCCACCAGTTGTGCCGCGTGCAAGGGTCTCGGATTACGCCAGTATTGCCAGCTCAGCAGCAGGAACGAGGCGATGAATACCGGGTAGGACAGCTGGATCAGGCTCATCCAGGCACCATGCAGCGCGGGCCAGCGGATTTCCGACAGCCACATCAGCAACGCCTGCGGGTAACTTTGTTCCAGTCCCAGCGCCACACTGCCAACGGCCAGCAACACCGCGAAACGGGCGACCATGTCCTGGAACAGATGGGTGCGTTCCTGCCACGCCGCGAACACACCAAACAGCAGCGGAAGCAGTAAACAACACAGGTGAAAAACCACAGCCGCGTCTTCGCGCACCTTACCGTTGTCGCGGTAATAGTCGGTCTGGGTATCAAGCAGGTAGTAGGCGATGTACACCGTGACCATCAGGAACAGTTCGCGCTGACGTCGATAAACCGCGCAGTAAGCGCCGCCGAGCAACAAAACGAGGGTCGGCAAGACGTTGAACAGCGACGTGAAGAAGACGTTCAGATCCTTGACATAGGCAGCCGCCAACCCCGCAATCAACAGCAGAAGTGACGGTAGGAAATGGCTGAAACGTACAGCGGAAGAACGCGGCAAGGGTAAAGCTCCGACCCGTCATGTCTATAGATGGCATTGTGCCCACTACTTTAACGGCAGTACCCCTGATTTTCTGAGTGATTTGATAAGGTTTTTTTGACGCCGCGTTAATGACTTCTATCCGGGCACCCAGTCATGCGCGGTTCCCCTATCAAGGGTCGTGTAAAAGACAGGGAAACGGCCTCGACCACGGTTCTTTTTCCACCCGAGCCGATTTCAAAAAAAAAACCGCCACTCCCGAAGGAGCAGCGGTTTTTTTTAGAAGGGCGCGTTAAGGCTTAGTAGCCCAGTGCGAAGTCTTCTTCTTTCATGTCCATCAGGTTGTTGGCGCCCGACAGCATGGTTGCAACGTGCGTGCGGGTACGCGGCAGGATGCGCTGGAAGTAGAAGCGCGCGGTCTGCAGCTTGGCGGTGTAGAACGCCGTTTCGCTGGTGCCGGCCGCCAGTTTCTCGGCTGCCAGACGCGCCATGTCTGCCCAGAAGTAAGCCAGGCAGGCGTAACCGGAGTACATCAGGTAGTCCACGGAGGCCGCGCCGACTTCTTCGCGGTCTTTCATGGCCGCCATACCGACCTTCATGGTCAGCTCGCCCCATTCCTTGTTGATTGCAGCCAGCGGTGTGACGAATTCCTGGACGGCTTCGTTGCCTTCGTTGGTCTGGCAGAACTTGTGGACGATCTTGGTGAAGCCTTTCAGGGCCTCGCCTTGAGTCATCAGCACTTTACGGCCAAGCAGGTCGAGTGCCTGGATGCCGGTGGTGCCTTCGTACAGCATCGAAATGCGGCTGTCGCGAACGTTCTGCTCCATGCCCCACTCGGCGATGAAGCCGTGGCCGCCGTAAATTTGCACGCCGTGGTTGGCGGATTCGAAACCGACTTCGGTCATGAAGGCTTTGGCGATTGGCGTCATGAACGCCAGCAGCGCGTCGGCTTTCTTCTTCTCTTCTTCGTCCACACCGTACTTGACGATGTCGACTTGCTTGGCGGTGAAGTAAACCATTGCGCGGTTGCCTTCGGCGAACGCTTTCATGGTCAACAGCATGCGGCGTACGTCAGGGTGCACGATGATCGGGTCAGCGGCTTTTTCCGGCGCTTTCGGGCCAGTCAGGGAGCGCATTTGCAGACGATCGCGAGCGTATTTCAGGCCGCCCTGGAAGCCGATCTCGGCGTGGGCCAGACCTTGCAGCGCGGTGCCCAGACGTGCGGTGTTCATGAAGGTGAACATGCAGTTCAGGCCTTTGTTCGCCGGGCCGATCAGGAAACCGGTGGCCGCGTCGAAGTTCATCACGCAAGTGGCGTTGCCGTGGATGCCCATTTTGTGTTCCAGGGAACCACAGGACACGGCGTTACGCGCACCGATCGAGCCGTCTTCGTTGGGCAGGAACTTCGGCACGATGAACAGCGAAATGCCTTTGGTGCCAGCCGGTGCATCCGGCAGGCGGGCCAGCACGATGTGGACAATGTTATCGGCCATGTCGTGTTCGCCGGCCGAGATGAAGATCTTGGTGCCGGAGACTTTGTAGGAACCGTCGGCCTGAGGTTCGGCCTTGGTGCGCAGCATGCCCAGGTCGGTGCCGCAATGCGGTTCGGTCAGGCACATGGTGCCGGTCCATTCGCCAGATACCAGTTTGGTCAGGTAGGCGTGTTGTTGCTCAGGCGTGCCGTGCTCGGAGATGGTGTTCATCGCGCCGTGCGACAGGCCTGGGTACATGCCCCACGACCAGTTGGCTTCGCCGACCATTTCGCTGACAGCCAGACCCAGAGACTCTGGCAGGCCCTGGCCGCCGTGCTCTACGTCGTGGGCCAGGCTCGGCCAGCCGCCTTCGACGAATTGTTTGTAGGCCTCTTTGAAACCGGTCGGGGTTTTAACGCCGGACTCGCTCCAGGTGCAGCCTTCGGTGTCACCCACGCGGTTCAGCGGAGCCAGCACCTGCTCACAAAACTTGGCGCCTTCTTCGAGAATGGCGTCAACCATGTCCGGAGTTGCGTCTGCACAAGCCGGAAGGCTCTGATAGTGCGCTTCGTAGCCGAGCAGTTCGTCACGAACGAAGCGAATATCACGCAAGGGGGCCTTGTAGTCAGGCATAGCGATAAACCTCTGCTGATGTAACCGGGAATGAACGACCGTGGTTATTTGTTGTGACGGTCAAACAGTTGTTTGAAACATACGTTTACGCCCAAATCTTGTCAAGCATCGATCTTTTGCCGTTCGTCATCGCTCTGCGCAAATCCCGGGCGCACAGCAACCACGCGCCGTTGCCCAGGCAACACGCCGTATTTGAAAGTTTAGTTAGGGGAGAAGGACTTACGCACAAAAACGCCGCGAAAGGTCGCGGCGTTGGACAGGCTTATTCAGCGGGTGATCAGGCGAAGGTATCGATCAACGTACCGAGCATTTCATCGGAAGCCTTGGCGACTGCCACGCCCGCCTCGACCTGAAACTTGCCTTGCGCCATCTCGACCATGTTGCTGGCGAGGTCAGACTCTTGACTGCGATCGACCGAACGCAGGCGATTGACCTGAACCTCGGAAGACTGACTGGTCACCGAGCGTTCGATTGCAGTGTTGGCGATTTGCCCGGAAGCCTGATCGACACGGTTCTGCCCTGTCTGAATAGTGCTCAGACCGGCATAAAAAGCGGTATTTCCTGAGATTTCCATGGGAGAACTCGTCCTACGAAGGATCAACAGCGGCCATTGAAACAGACGCACGTGCAAAACACCCGACAAAAACACTAATGGCACAGTGCCTTGTCATAGGCAAAACCATTGCATGAAACCTCAGTCCAGCAAATCCAGCTGAAGGTGTTCCGCCACCGCCTCCGCTGTCACCAGCTTGAGTTTCGGCACTCGCCCCAGACACGGTGCAGGGATACGCTCGGCAAGTGTGGCAAGGTTTTCTTCAAGGCGCGCTGTCTTGGCATCGATGATGTTGGCCACCCAACCCGCCAGCTGTAAACCGTCCTGCGCGATCGCCTCGGCTGTCAGCAACGCGTGGTTGATGCACCCCAATCGCACGCCGACCACCAGTATCACCGGCAGATCCAGCGCCCTGGCCAGGTCCGACAGGTTGTCCTGATCCGCCAACGGCACGCGCCACCCACCAGCGCCTTCGATCAGGGTGAAATCCGCCCGCATTTCCAGAATCTTCTGCATCGGTGCCAACAAGGATTGCACCGTCAACGCCACACCCGCCTCGCGCGCCGCCAGATGCGGTGCGATGGCCGGTTCGAACGCCACCGGGTTGACCTGTGCGTACGTCAGCGGCACCGAGCATTCCGCCAGCAACGCCAACGCATCGGCGTTGCGCAACCCCTTGGGCGTCACGTCGCATCCCGAAGCAACCGGTTTCCCCGCCGCCGTACTCAGGCCCGCCGACCGCGCGGCGTGCAGCAAACCCGCCGCCACAGTGGTCTTGCCGACATCGGTGTCAGTCCCGGTGATGAAATAAGCTGCGCTCATAAGGGTTTCTCCAAAACGGCATACACCACTTGATAAGTCGCCGGCAGTCCTTCGGCCTGACGAAACTGCTCATAAGCCTCGACCAGGCCGAGAATCCGCGCCCTGCCGGTCAAACCGCCCGGCCGCCCGGGATTCAGGTTGTGCGCACCCAGCGCCTTGAGTTCGTGGGTCAGGCTGCGCACATCCGGATAATGCAGCACATGAGGACGGGTTTGCAGACTCGCGACCTTCAAGCCGCTGGCCGCGCACAGCTGTTGATAAGCCCCGAACTCGCGGAAGCGGTTGACGTGCACCATGCCATCCACGCGCCTCCAACTGTCACGCAGCTCTGACAGTGTTCCCACGCAAAGACTAGCAAATGCAATCTTTCCACCCGGTTTCAGCACCCGATGGGCTTCACTGAGCACCGAAGCGAAGTCCGCGCACCACTGTACCGCCAGGCTGGAGAAGATCAGATCGCAGGTCGAATCCTGCAAGGGCAGTCGTTCCGCATCGCCGGCGATGAAATGCTTGGCCCCACCCAACGGGCGCGCGTGATTGAGCATACCTTCGGCGATGTCCAGTGCCACGCCGTGACTGGCAGGGAAACGCTCACTCAGTACACGACTGAAATACCCGGTGCCACACCCAAGATCGAGCCACCGACCGGGCACAAAATCGGCCGGCAAACGGCTCAACAGCTGGCTGCCGACATCACGCTGCAATTCGGCAACGCTGTCATAGCTGGCCGCCGCCCGGGAAAAGGACGCCGCCACCTGGCGCTTGTCCGGCAAGTCGCCGGGCTGCTTTGGAAGGGGAAGCGGGAGGGATAAATCAGTCATCACCGGACTCATGCAAAAAGGCCTGGATCGCACCCGCCACTCCGTGCGGGTCCTCCAGAAGAAATGCGTGGCTGGCCTGTTCAATCAGGCCGATTTCGACATCCGGCAACAGCGCCAGCAAATCCCCCGCGGCCTCGGCCGGCACCAGCGCGTCGAGACCGGCGAACAAATGCAGTTGCGGGCCGCGGAATGCTTGCAACGCCTGACGGGTATCCAGTTGCGCAAGCAGCTCCAGGCCGTTCATCAATACAGAAGCAGAGGTGTGGGGCGCGCCACCGAGCAAAAGCCGCGACAATCCGCGCGGGTCTTCGGCGCCTTGAGCGCAGAGCAGCGAAAAGCGCTTCAGCGTCATGCGCGGATCGGCGCTGCATCCGGCCAGAAACGCGTCGAAGGTCTCGCCGGGCATGGCGCTCGGCCATTGCTCATGGGCGACAAACGAAGGATTGCTCGCCAGGGTCAGCAAGCCGCAGCAACGATCGCCGCGTCGGGCCGCCAACTCGGCAGCGAGCATGCCGCCGAGGGACCAACCGCCAAGCCAGGCGTCTTGCGGGATTGTCGAATCCAGTTCATCAAGCCATTCTTCAAGGTCGCTGGATTCCAGCTCCGGCAGTGGCTCGATCTCGACGCGCAGATGTTCGTCCAGCCCTTGCAACGCAGCGGCCAACGGCTCCATCGGTGAAATCCCGAGCCCCCAGCCAGGTAGCAGAATCAGACGATCACGCATGGCTTGGCTCCGGTCCCAGTTGTGCAAAACAATCGGCCAGTCCCTTTAACAATAGCTGTACCTGCGCTTCGCTGTGCGCGGCGGTCAGGGTCACACGCAGTCGGGCGCTGCCGGCGGGCACGGTCGGTGGGCGGATCGCAGTCACCATCAATCCGCGTTCGCGCAGCATTTGCGACAGACGCACCGCACGCCCGGCGTCGCCGATCATGATCGGCTGGATCGGCGTGAAGCTGTCCATCAGCTCCAGGCCGATCTGCTCGGCGCCTTGCCGGAACTGACGAATCAGGACGTTCAGATGTTCACGACGCCAATGCTCGGTGCGCAGCAGTTCCAGGCTTTTCAGCGTTGCGCAGGCCAGGGCAGGCGGTTGGCTGGTGGTGTAAATGTACGGACGAGCGAACTGGATCAAACTCTCGATCAGTTCTTCGCTGCCGGCAACAAAAGCGCCTGCGGTGCCGAACGCTTTGCCGAGGGTGCCCACCAGCACCGGCACGTCTTCCTGGCTCAGGCCGAAATGCTCGACGATCCCGCCACCGTTGGCGCCCAGCGGGCCAAAACCGTGGGCATCATCGACCATCAGCCACGCGCCTTTGGCCTTCGCTTCCCGGGCCAGTGCTGGCAGGTCGGCGATGTCGCCGTCCATGCTGAACACGCCGTCGGTGACCACCAGCGTGTTGCCGGTGGCTTTCTCGAGACGACTGGCCAGGCTCGCGGCGTCGTTGTGCAGATAACGATTGAAACGCGCGCCGGACAACAGGCCGGCATCGAGCAACGAGGCGTGATTGAGGCGGTCTTCGAGCACCGTATCGCCCTGCCCCACCAGCGCGGTCACCGCGCCGAGGTTGGCCATGTAACCGGTGGTGAACAGCAACGCACGCGGGCGGCCAGTCAAGTCAGCCAACGCTTCTTCCAACTCATGATGTGGCGTGCTGTGGCCAATGACCAAGTGCGAAGCACCGCCGCCGACACCCCAACGGGACGCCCCGGCGCGCCAGGCTTCGATCACTTGCGGGTGATTGGCCAGGCCCAGGTAATCGTTGCTGCAGAACGCCAGCAACGGCTGGCCATCGACCACCACATCCGGGCCTTGAGGGCTTTGGAGCAATGGGCGTTGGCGGTAGAGATTTTCGGCACGACGGGCAGCAAGGCGTGCGGCGAGATCGAACGACATGCAGGCCTCGCGATTAGGAAGTCAGATGTTGTATCGCAGAACCTGTGGGAGCGGGCTTGCCCGCGATGATGGCATCCGATTCAACATAGATGTCGACTGATGAATCGCTATCGCGGGCAAGCCCGCTCCCACAGATTGTTGCATTCAAAAGGTTTCGGTGAAGCCTCAAACAGCAGCGTTGTAAAACATCTCGCTACTCTTCTGCTCCACCAGCGCCTGCTCGATGGCCGCCTGATGCACTTCGTCCGCATGCTCTTCACGCGCTTCCGGCAGGATGCCCAGGCGCGAGAACAGTTGCATGTCCTTGTCGGCCTGCGGGTTGGCGGTGGTCAGCAGTTTGTCGCCATAGAAAATCGAGTTCGCACCGGCGAAGAACGCCAGGGCCTGCATCTGCTCGTTCATGGCTTCGCGGCCGGCGGACAGGCGCACGTGGGATTGCGGCATCAGGATGCGCGCGACGGCGAGCATGCGGATGAAATCGAACGGGTCGATGTCTTCGGCGTTTTCCAGCGGCGTACCGGCGACTTTCACCAGCATGTTGATCGGCACCGATTCCGGGTGCTCCGGCAAATTGGCCAGCTGGATCAGCAAGTTGGCGCGGTCATCGAGGGTTTCGCCCATGCCGAGGATGCCACCGGAGCAGATCTTCATCCCCGAGTCACGAACGTAAGCCAGGGTTTGCAGGCGCTCGCTGTAAGTGCGGGTGGTGATGATGCTGGTGTAGAAATCCGGTGAGGTATCGAGGTTGTGGTTGTAGTAGTCGAGGCCGGCCTTGGCCAGCGCTTCGGTCTGGTCCTGATCCAGACGGCCGAGGGTCATGCAGGTTTCCAGGCCCATGGCTTTCACGCCCTTGACCATCTCCAGCACGTACGGCATGTCTTTGGCCGACGGGTGTTTCCACGCCGCGCCCATGCAGAAACGGGTCGAACCGATGGCCTTGGCGCGAGCGGCCTCTTCGAGGACCTTCTGCACTTCCATCAGTTTTTCTTTTTCCAGGCCGGTGTTGTAGTGACCGGACTGCGGACAATATTTGCAATCTTCCGGGCAGGCGCCGGTCTTGATCGACAGCAGCGTCGAAACTTGTACCCGGTTGGCGTCGAAATGCGCGCGGTGCACGGTCTGCGCCTGGAACAGCAGGTCGTTGAATGGCTGAACGAAGAGTGCTTTGACTTCGGCCAAAGACCAGTCATGACGCAGAGTTGCAGAGGTGCTGGCGCTCATGGGCGTTTCCTTGATTATGCTTGGCAAGCGACTGGGGACTGGAATACCCACAGACGCGACACGGATGTTCGGCATATTTAAGGAAGAGCGATGCGCTGTCAACCACGATACAACGGACCGGTTTACATCTGGTTAAAAAACAGACAAAACTGTTTACTCTGCAGCGAGACGGCGGATGAAGCGACGCCGATCTGCATGGCGTGTGAAACCGACCTGCCGTGGCTTGGCGATCACTGCCAGGCCTGCGCCCTGCCCTTGCCCGCGGCGGGAATGACCTGCGGCCAGTGTTTGAAGGCGCCGCCCTCCTTCGAACAGGTGATCGCCCCGTGGACCTACAGCTTTCCAGTCGACAGCCTGATCACCCGTTTCAAACACAGCGCGAAGTGGCCGTTTGGCAACCTGCTTGGCGAACTTCTCGCTCAATTCCTGCAACATCGCTTCGATGAAGCGCTGGAGCGGCCAGATGCGCTGGTCCCGGTTCCGCTGGCAACCAAGCGCCTGCGTCAAAGGGGTTTCAATCAGGCCGCAATGCTGGCCCGCTGGTTGAGCGCGAGCCTGGATATCCCCTGCGACGAGCAACTGCTCAAGAGGATTCAGGACACCAGCGCGCAACAAGACCTGAAAGCCGAGGCTCGCAAAAAGAACCTGCGTAACGCCTTTGCCCTGATGCCCAAAGCGGTGGTCAAGGGGCGTCACGTGGCGCTGGTCGATGACGTACTGACCACCGGCGCCACTGTCCAGGCCCTGGCACGCCTGCTGATGGATGCGGGCGCCTCGCGGGTCGATGTCTATTGCCTGGCACGCACGCCCAGACCCGGCGACGCGGTTTGACTCAAGAACACAAACCCTGCGGGAGCGAGACCGACTTGACTCCCACAGCCCAAGCCGCCAACGTCCTCGCCATCGTTACCAGCCAAAGCGCCCCCGTCATGTCCCTGCCCACGTTGTTATCCCAGCACATTGTCCGTCGCCCGCAGCGCATCGCGTTGCTGCAGCACATCGCCGAACAAGGCTCGATCACTCGCGCCGCGAAAAGCGCGGGCCTGAGTTACAAAGCCGCGTGGGACGCCATCGACGAGTTGAACAACCTGGCGCAGAAACCACTGGTGGAGCGCAGTGTCGGCGGCAAGGGCGGCGGTGGCGCGAAGCTATCCAGCGAAGGCCAACGCGTATTGCGCCTGTATCAAAAACTGCAATCGCTGCAGGCTCAGGTGCTGGAAGCCGCCGAAGACGCCAGCGACCTGGACCTGCTCGGCCGCCTGATGCTCAGAACCAGTGCACGCAATCAATTGCACGGCAAGGTCGTGGCGATTGAAGCTCAGGGGCGCAACGATCTGATTCGTCTTGAACTGGCCGAAGGCCTGGCCATCGATACACAGATCACCCACGACAGTACCGTGCGCCTGGAGCTGGAACCCGGCACCGAAGTCGTCGCCCTGATCAAGGCGGGCTGGCTCGACTTGCTGGCCATCGAAGACACTGCAACGCCAGGACACAATGACCTGACCGGCATCATCGAAGAAATCCTCGATGCCGAAGACGGTCCCAGCGAAGTGCGCATCGGCCTGCCCAATGGCCAGACGTTGTGCGCACTGGCCGAGCCGCTGCACCTGAAAACCCTCGGTCTCGCCACCGATAAACCGGTACGGGTGCAATTTGCGCCATCAAACGTTTTGCTCGGTACACCGCTTTGAAACACAAGCGTCATTAATGCTCTTTAAGGTGACTGCAAAAACCCGCAGGGAGCCTGATGTGAGCCTATTAGAAGACAATCAAAACACCGACCTCGAGAACATGGTCGGCCTCAGCCGTCGTGGCTTCATCAGCGCGGGCGCCCTGTGCGGCGCAGCCATGTTCCTCGGCGGCAACCTGCTGAGTCGCAGCGTGCTCGCGGCCAGCGTCAGCGCCGGCACCAGCAAACTGTTGGGTTTCGACAGCATCCCCGCCGCCACCAGCGATGCCATTACCCTGCCGCCGGGCTACAAGTCTTCGGTGCTGATCAGCTGGGGCCAGCCGCTGCAAAAGAACGGTCCGGCATTCGACCCGAGCGGTAACGGCAGCGCCGAGCAGCAGGAAGTGCAGTTCGGCGACAACAATGACGGCATGAGCCTGTTCGAGTTTCCGGGTGAGAAAGACCGGGCGTTGATGGCGATCAACAACGAATACACCAACTACCGCTACCTCTACCCGCACGGCGGCATGCCGCAATCGAAGGAAGAAGTACGCAAGGCGCTGGCCTGCGAAGGTGTGTCGGTGATCGAAGTGCAGCGCAAGAACGGCCAATGGCAATTCGTCCAGGGCTCGCGCTACAACCGGCGCATTCACGGCAATGCACCGATCACCCTCAGCGGTCCCGCTGCCGGTCATGACCTGTTGAAAACCAGCGCCGACCCACACGGCAAGAATGTGCTCGGCACCTTCCAGAACTGCGCCAACGGCAAGACGCCGTGGGGCACGTACCTGACCTGTGAAGAGAACTTCACCGACTGCTTCGGCAGCAGCAACGCCGAACAGAAGTTCGACGCCGCGCAGAAACGCTACGGTGTGGTAGCCGCCAGTAAAGAGATCAACTGGCACCCGCACGACGAGCGTTTCGACCTGGCAAAAAACCCCAACGAACTCAACCGTCACGGCTGGGTAGTGGAAATCGACCCTTTCGATCCGCAATCGACCCCGGTCAAGCGCACCGCACTCGGCCGTTTCAAACATGAAAACGCTGCCCTGGCCGAAACCCATGACGGCCACGCCGTGGTGTACATGGGCGACGACGAGCGCGGCGAGTTCATCTACAAGTTCGTCAGCCGCGACAAGATCAACCACAAAAACCCGAAAGCCAATCGCGACCTGCTGGACCACGGCACCTTGTTCGTGGCGCGCTTCGACGCAGGCGACGGCAATGCCGATCACCCGAAAGGACAAGGCGAGTGGATCGAGCTGACCCACGGCAAAAACGGCATCGACGCCAGCAGCGGTTTTGCCGATCAGGCAGAGGTGCTGATTCACGCGCGCCTCGCGGCCACGGTGGTGAAAGCCACGCGCATGGACCGTCCGGAATGGATCGTCGTCAGCCCTATGGATGGCCAGGTCTATTGCACACTGACCAACAACGCCAAGCGCGGCGAAGACGGTCAACCGGTGGGCGGGCCCAACCCTCGCGAGAAGAACGTGTACGGGCAGATTCTGCGCTGGCGCACCGACCGTGATGATCACGGTTCAAAAAGCTTTGCCTGGGATCTGTTTGTGGTCGCCGGCAACCCGGGTGTCCACGCCGGCACGCCGAAGGGCGGTTCGTCGAACATCACGCCACAGAACATGTTCAACAGCCCGGATGGCCTGGGTTTCGACAAGGCTGGGCGGTTGTGGATTCTGACCGATGGCGATTCGAGCAATACCGGTGATTTTGCCGGCATGGGCAATAACCAGATGCTGTGTGCCGACCCGGTGACCGGGGAGATTCGTCGGTTCATGGTCGGGCCGATTGGTTGCGAGGTGACGGGGATCAGCTTTTCACCGGATCAAAAAACCCTGTTTGTAGGGATTCAACATCCGGGAGAAAACGGTGGATCGACGTTCCCTGAGCATTTGCCGAATGGCAAGCCGCGGTCTTCGGTGATGGCGATTTCCCGTGAGGATGGCGGGATCGTCGGCGCCTGACCGGGCCCTATCGCTAGCAGGCTAGCTCCCACAGGGGACTTGCGGAGTGTCGCAGATCCAGTGTGGGGCTAGCCTGCTAGCGATGGCAACACCACTCATCTCAAGCCTTAACACTAAAGTAAGCCCGTCTGCGCTACCATGCTTGGCCGGACGCGGCAGCCTGCTGCGCGCAGGAGTCAGCATGGCCCACCCGTTTGCAACCCTCACCCCAGACCTCGTGCTCGATGCCGTCGAAAGCATCGGCTTTCTCAGCGACGCGCGCATCCTGGCGCTCAACAGCTACGAAAACCGCGTCTATCAGGTCGGCATCGAAGACTCCGAGCCACTGATCGCCAAGTTCTACCGCCCGCAACGCTGGACCAACGAAGCGATTCTCGAAGAACACCAGTTCACCTTCGAACTCGCCGAGTGCGACGTGCCGGTGGTGGCGCCGATGATTCACAACGGCGCCAGCCTGCACGAACACCACGGCTTCCGTTTCACCCTGTTTCCCCGCCGTGGCGGGCGCGCCCCGGAGCCGGGCAATCTCGATCAGCTGTATCGGCTGGGCCAATTGCTCGGCCGCCTGCACGCCGTGGGTTCGACAAAACCCTTCGAACACCGCGAAGCACTGGGCGTGAAGAACTTTGGTCACGATTCGCTGACGACGCTGCTCGAAGGCAATTTCATCCCCAAAAGCCTGCTGCCGGCCTACGAATCTGTGGCCCGCGACCTGCTCAAGCGCGTCGAAGAGGTCTACAAAGCCACGCCGCACCAGAACATCCGCATGCACGGCGATTGCCACCCCGGCAACATGATGTGCCGCGACGAGATGTTCCACATCGTTGACCTCGACGACTGCCGCATGGGCCCGGCGGTGCAGGACATCTGGATGATGCTGGCCGGCGATCGTCAGGAATGTCTCGTTCAGTTGTCGGAATTGATGGACGGTTACAACGAATTTCACGACTTCGACCCACGAGAACTTGCGTTGATCGAGCCGCTGCGCGCGTTACGCCTGATGCACTACAGCGCCTGGCTGGCGCGTCGCTGGGACGACCCGGCGTTCCCCCACAGTTTTCCGTGGTTTGGCACCGAACGATATTGGGGCGATCAGGTGTTGGCGTTGCGTGAGCAACTCGCCGCCCTCAACGAAGAACCCCTCAAACTCTTCTGACACACCAAAAATCCCTGTGGGA
>NZ_CATKQN010000012.1:0-93108 GCF_949767765.1 Pseudomonas sp. IT-P171 | reverse complement strand
GACGTCCAGACACCGCATTGATTCAGATCGCCCGCGAAGTCAGCCAAACGGTGCTGGCGCAATAGCCTGCGAGGACTATCGTTGCCTGACCCAACCCATGAGGACGTCGTCATGAATACCAGCGATTTGCTCGAACAACTCCTGCGAGCCGGCCAGGGCTCGATGACACAGCAAGGTGGCGGCGTACCAGGCCAGGGCGGCATGGGTGGCGGTCTTGGCGGATTGCTCGGGGGCCTGCTGGGCGCAGGGGGCAGTGCAAACAGCGGATTGGGCGGTTTGCTGGGAGGACTGCTCGGCGGCGGCTCCGGCTTGGGCGGTTCAACCCAGCGGCGCTCCGGTGGCGGCACCCAGTACGCGGCGCTGGCCTCCCTCGGCATGATGGCTTTTCAAGCGTATCAGGCCTGGCAGCGCAGCCAGGCGGCCGCGCCGCAACAGGCACCCCGCACCGTGGACCTGTTATCCGGCCCGGAAGTCGAGGATCACAGCCACGCCGTCCTGCGAGCATTAATAGCAGCGGCAAAGGCCGATGGCCGGATCGATGACGCCGAGAAACAGATGATCAGCACTGAACTCGGCCGCCACACCGATGACCCGGAACTCCAGCAATGGCTGGACAATGAAGTTGCCCGTCCGCTCGATGCCGCCAATGTGGCGGAGGCGGCGACGGACCCGGCGATAGCCGCGGAAATGTACCTGGCCAGCGTGATGCTGGTGGACGATCAGCAGGACGCCGAACGCAGCTACCTCGATGAACTGGCGGCGGCGTTGCAGATCGATCCGGATTTGCAGGTGCATCTGGAACAGCAGGCCAAGGGCGGCGCGGCCTGACCGGTCGGCCTACACCAGAAACGTCACCCCGTGCGCTTCGGCAATCTCCAGTATCTGCGGCAAATCCTCCGGCACCCTGAGCCGGTCCACTGCCGCAAAGAACTGGCCGCCCCGTGGATCAGACACCACGCCGATCATCTTCGCCGTGGCGCTGATGTTCTTGTAGGCATGGATGGACCCACCGGGTATATGCACGTAACCGCCGGCCGAGACGGTGGTGGAAGTGCCCTCGACCGTCACTTCCACCTGCCCGTCAACCACGTAGAACGCCTCATCCCAAGGATGAAAGTGCAGTGGCGGGCCGCCTCCCTGCACGCCTTCCTGGATGTGCACCTCAAAGGGCTTGCTCAGATCACCGCCCGCGAGAATCGTGATCGCCTCACCCACGACATTGACCGGCCTGGGGGTTTTTCCAGACCCGATGACGTGAACCGTTCGCATGACTGCTCTCCCGAAGATGAGTCCACACCCGGTTGAGTATATTCACTCGAACCGCGCCGGGTGCGGCGGCGCAAGGCCGTCTGTCAGGGTAATTTCAACCCCGATTGAATTTTTCTCCGGGCAAATCGCTCTGCTGAATTAGAGACGTGATGATTCAGCGTCCTGCCACTGGCCATAGACCGAGAGATGCGCCCATGACTGCCCTGACACGACTTGAAGCCCAGCCTTCCCACGAGCACGCCATCCCGACTGCCGGCAGCCTGAAGCAGTGCTATGAACAGTTACTGCTGGGCGACGATGCCGAGCAACGCCGCGCACTCGGCAATACGTTCCTGAAAGCGCAACTGCAACGGTCCGCAGACCTTCCCGAAGAAATACCGGAGGACGTGTCGGCCCTGCAATCCTTCGTCGAGCAGCACAGCACCGATGTGGCGCGCCAATATGCTGATTACCTGAGCGCCCGCAAGGAAGGCGGGCCACGGCAGTTCTTCAGCAACAAGGCCCACGCGCTGTTCTTCCTGCAAGCCGTCAGCCCGACCAAACTGGTGGACGGTGCCTGGTTGTACGGCCTGTTGCAGCACTGGCGCGACCCGCGTTTCGAAGGGCTGATCTGCACCTATCTGGAGGAGTTGGGCGATGGCAACCCAGCCCAGAATCATGTGGTGATCTACCGCAAGCTTCTCGCCGAACTCGGTTTGCAGGACAGCGGCGTCATTGCCGACGAGCATTACCTGCAAGGCGCGATTCAACTGGCGCTGGGCGAATGCGCCGACGACTTTTTGCCAGAAGTGATCGGCTACAACCTCGGCTACGAACAGCTGCCGCTGCATTTGTTGATCAGCGCCTACGAGCTCAGCGAACTGGGTATCGATCCGTATTACTTCACCTTGCACGTGACCATCGACAATGCCAGCACCGGGCACGCGCAAAAAGCAGTGCAATCGGTGCTGCAACTGCTGCCGATCGAAGGTGATCGCGAGGAATTTTTGCGCAGGGTCGCGCTGGGCTACCGGCTCAATGACCTGGGGCAGGGCAGTCGCGCGATTATCGAGTCGTTCGACCTTTACGCTGAAGTGTTGAACATGCTGGAACGCAAACGCCCGTTCGGCCAGCACATGCATTCCGACTATTGCCGGTTCGAGGGCAAGACCGTCAATCAATGGTTGACCTCGCCGGAGCAGTTGCCAGGTTTTCTCGATGCCATGGAAAACAAGGGCTGGATCAAACGTCATCAGGACCCGCAGGAGAGCCGCTTCTGGCAGTTGATTGATGGCGACGGTGCGGCCATGTTCGGTGTGTTCAGTCCTTACGAAAAGCAACTGCTGCACGACTGGATCTCGGGTGACTGGACAGCGGAGCGTTCAGCACCTGCGGCTCGCCGCCTGAGCAGTGGCGCGGTCGAGCCGGTGTTGCCCGCCAGCGACCCGGATATTCAAACCCTGCAAGCCGCGCTGGAAGGATTGTCCGCCGCCGAGCAAATGCCGGTGCTGATTCCGTGGCTGTCGGCCCATCGACATGCCCATCCTGCCGGCCTGATGGCCACGCGGCGATTCATCGAACTCAAATCCAGCCTTCGATAGGGTGCACGGCATGAATCAGGAAGAACAACTGGGGGCTGCGGATCTGGCCTTGCTGCAATTGGGGCGCCGCTTGCAAGCGGACGGTTACCGCTTTATCACCCCGACGCCGCTGACCCATCAGCGAGTCAATGACCGCGCGTTCGGCCAGAGTGCCCGGACCCTGCGCGAGGTGTTCGGTTGGTCGCGGCCATTCGAGCCGGGTCTGTTATCGGCGGACGAACAGCGGCAATTACAACAGGCGGGCGTTCTCGAAGAGAGCAATGGCCGGCTGAAAAGCCGAGTACGCTGGTCCAGCCTCGATGACCTGCTGTTCGTGCATTCCGGATTCCCCACGGACGCGGCCGACGCAGTGTTCTTTGGTCCGGATACCTACCGTTTTGCCCAGTTGATTCACGCCCATCTGCAACAGCGTCTCGCGCCGATCAGACGCGCCGTGGACATCGGCTGCGGCGCTGGCGTCGGCGCCATCGTGATTGCTCGCGCACGCCGTGAGGCCGAGGTGCTGGCGGTCGACATCAACCCGGCGGCGCTCCGCCTGACGGCTGTGAATGCTGCGCTCGCCGAAGTGGCCAACGTCAGTATTGAAACCAGTGATGTGCTGCAGGATGTCGACGGCACATTCGACCTGATCGTTGCCAATCCGCCCTACATGGCCGACCCGGCCGAGCGTGCCTATCGCCACGGCGGCGGGGCGCTTGGCGCGCAATTGTCGGTGCGCATTGTCGAGCAGGCGTTGAATCGGCTGACCGCTGGCGGTTCGCTGGTGTTATACACCGGAGTGGCAATGGTCGACGGCTGCGATCCGTTTATCGCCGCGTTGGCGCCGTACCTGGATTCGGCCCGGTTCGGCTGGACCTATCGCGAGATCGATCCCGATGTGTTTGGCGAAGAACTGTTGATGCCCGACTACCAAAGGGTGGAGCGGATCGCAGTGGTCGCGCTGATCGTTACGCGTTTCGCTCCGGGCATCGGGGGCAGCGTTGAATCAGCCACAGGTGAGTGAGCCATGAACAAGAACCTGGATGACTACAACCGCATGCGCGACTTCTCGGCGACCTCTGAGCCGGCCGCTCAACATTCGGGCAAGAAAGCCGCGAAAGATCACGCCTTGCAGTTCTGCATCCAGAAACATGACGCCTCGCGCCTGCATTATGACTTTCGCCTGGAACTCGATGGTGCGTTGAAGAGTTGGGCGGTGCCGAAAGGCCCGTCTCTGGACCCCAAGGTCAAGCGCCTGGCGGTGCATGTCGAAGACCATCCGTTGGATTACGCCACGTTCGAGGGCAGCATTCCCGAAGGGCATTACGGTGCCGGTGACGTGATTGTCTGGGACCGTGGTGTCTGGATTCCGCAGGAAGACCCGGTAAAGGCCTACGCCAAGGGCAAGCTCAAATTCGAACTGCAGGGCGAGAAGCTCGGCGGCCTGTGGAACCTGGTGCGTACGCACATGCCGGGCAAGCAGGAGCAATGGTTCCTGATCAAGCATCAGGACAGCGCCGCCAAACCCGAAAGCGATTACGACGTGGTCGCCGCCGAGCCGGACAGTGTGCTCAGTGACCGGACAATCGTTGCGAAAAAACCGAAAGCAGCGGACAAACCCAAGCCCATCAAAAAACCGGCGCGCAAAGTTGCGGCTAAACAACAGGCGGCGCAACTTACCGGTGCGCACAAAGCGAAAATGCCGGACCTGATGAAACCCGAACTGGCGACGCTGGTGGAAAAAGCCCCGGACGGTGAATGGAGCTACGAGATCAAGTTCGACGGTTATCGGATCATGGCTCGCATCGACCATGGCGAGGTCAAGCTGTTCACCCGCAACGGTCACGACTGGACCCATAAACTGCCGAAACAAGCCGAGGCGTTGGCTTCGCTGCAACTCGAATCGGCCTGGCTTGACGGTGAAATGGTGGTTGCCAACGAGCAGGGCGTGCCGGACTTTCAAGCGCTGCAAAACGCCTTCGACTCCGGGCGCAGCGGCAATATTCTTTACTACCTGTTCGACATGCCTTACCTCAATGGCGTGGATCTGCGCGAGGTGCCGGTCGAAGAGCGTCGGGTCGCGCTGGCGACGGTGCTCAAGCCGAATGAAGATCCGTTGTTGCGGTTCTCCGACGCGTTCGCCGAAGAGCCCGACGCCTTGCTCAACAGCGCCTGCCAGATGCAGATGGAGGGGCTGATCGGCAAACGCCTGGGCTCGCCTTACGTGTCGCGTCGCAGCAGCGACTGGATCAAGCTCAAGTGCAAGCACCGACAAGAATTTGTGGTAGTCGGCTACACCGATCCGAAAGGATCGCGCAATGCGTTTGGCGCGTTGCTGCTGGGGCTGCACGACCGGGACAGCGGTCAGCTGCGGTATGCCGGCAAGGTCGGCACCGGTTTCAACGAGACAACGCTTAAGAGCATTTACGAGCAACTGAAACCGTTGCAGACCAGGAAGCCGTCAGTGGTCAATCCACCGACCGGTTTTGACGCCAAAGGTGTGCACTGGCTCAAACCCGTTCTGCTGGCTGAGATTGCCTTTGCCGAAATGACCAAGGAAGGCTCGGTGCGCCACGCCGTGTTCCATGGCCTGCGCGACGACAAGCCGGCCGAAGACATCACCGAGGAGCGCCCGAAAGTGGTGAAGAAAAGCACAGCAGAAAAACCTGCCACCCGCCAAAAGAAAAGCTCGGAAAAAGCCGCACCGGCGCCGTCACAACTCGGTCTGGGCGAGGGCAAGGTGCGGATCACTCACCCGGACCGGGTCATCGACGCCAGCAGCGGCACGACCAAAGTGCAGCTGGCGGAGTATTACGCCCGCGTCGCCGAATGGATTCTGCCCGAATTGAAAGACCGGCCCGTGGCGCTGGTTCGTGCGCCGGACGGTATTGCCGGTGAATTGTTTTTCCAGAAGAACGCCGAACGCCTGGCCATTCCCGGGATTACCACACTCGACAAGGAACTCACCGGTCAGCCGATCATGATCATCAACAGCGCCGAAGCACTGATCGGTGCCGTACAGATGAGCACCGTCGAGCTGCATACCTGGAACGCCACGTCGGACAACCTCGACAAGCCCGATCGCTTCGTTCTCGACCTCGACCCGGACCCGGCGCTGCCGTGGAAAAGCATGGTCGAGGCGACTCAGCTGACGCTGTCGGTGCTGGATGAGCTGGGGCTCAAGGCTTTTCTCAAGACCAGCGGCGGTAAAGGCATTCACCTCGTGGTGCCGCTGACCCGCAAGCTCGGCTGGGATGAAGTGAAGGATTTCAGCCACGCCATCGTCAGTCACATGGCCAAACTGTTGCCGGAACGGTTTTCCGCGGTGTCGGGGCCGAAGAACCGGGTGGGTCGGATCTTCATCGATTACCTGCGCAACGGCCTCGGCGCCACCACCATTTGTGCCTACGCCGCCCGCACCCGCGAAGGGCTGCCGGTGTCGGTGCCGATCTTTCGCGAGGAGGTGGCCGGGCTCAAGGGCGGCAATCAGTGGAACATCCACACGGTGCATGAGCGCTTGGCCGAGGTGGGCGACGGGCCTTGGGCCGACCTGAAGAAAACGAAACAGACGATTACCGCCGAGATGCGGCGGCGGGTGGGGATGAAGAAGTAGCCTTTTCAGCCGGATTAATATGCTCTGATGTGCGCGATGGACAGGGTGGTGGCCCTTTAGTAGCATCGCGCCCTCTCCATAGCCTTCGCGCGTCAGGGACGATCCAATGCCGGTTTCCTTCAATCGCTCCACACGCGTCATTGCTGTCGCGGCGCTTCTGTCCGCTCTGCTCAGCGGCTGCGCCGTCAAAGACACTTACACCGATGCCACCGAGCCCGACGCCGCCAAGGTGCGCTTCATCGCCAACACCAGCAATGCGAAGCTCTACTACTACGATCCGGAACATTGTCAGGGGCGAGTCACCGGTGAACTCAACAACCTGTACGCCCGTGATACCGAGCGTCGGGTGGGCATGAGTGTGGCGCCGCCGGCCGATGCCAGGGGCTATCTGGAGATCAAGGTCAAACCCGACCAGGATAATTACCTGCACCTCGCCACGAGTGGCAGCAACTGGGTGTGTGTCACCAGTTTGAGCCTGACACCCGAGCGCAATGCTGAATACGAGGTGACGTTAAATCTGCGCGACGGCCGTTGCGGCGTGCTGTTGAATCAGTTGAAGCGCATCGATGGCCGTGCGGTGCGGTTGCCGATGCCGGTCATGGACAAGGGCTTGCCTGCCTGTGTCGGTCGCGGCACGTCATTCCCGGCGCTTCCGCCCGCGCTCCCCGACACGCCTCAGCGGGTGATGTTGATAGAGCGGATCTTCGACGGTGCGACCATCGCCGGCATGAAACCGGACCCGGCCAAGGACAGCAGCGAACGCTACACAGCGGAAAAACTCGACAAGCTGATTGCCGAACGCAAGGCGAAGCTGGGCTTTACCCTGCCGGACGATTACTGGACCCTGTACCGCCAGAACCTGATTGCCTTCGACGAAGAAGCGGCGGGAAACAAGGCGGAAACGTTCAAGCGTTACAGCGACAAATACCGTCTGCGCCTGCAACGACTGACCGATCAGCAACTGGAACAATGGGCACACCCTGAGGACAAGGCGTCCAGGCCCACGCACTTTGCGGCGTTCGAAGAGCGCAAGACGATGGCGAAGTTTTACGTCCAGACCAGCCAGAATCTGTTGCTCGAAACCATCAATCACCATCTCGACCGGATGGCGCAAATGGATCGGCAGTACGGGGTGTGCGCGCGTTATGCAGAGTGCTGGAAACGCTGACAGGGTGCCGGGCGGCGAGCGGCACTCGCCGCCCCGAACGTTTATTGCTGGCTGACAGCCGCCGCCAGCAGCGGCCCGGCCTGATCATCGGTGAGTGCCGCATGCACCTCCATGTTCATCAGGTCATTCCATTCCAGCACCCACTTTTGAATCTGTACGACATCATCGGTTTCTGCGATGCCAAAACCGCTCGAGCCGCCGACGGCATGCCAGCGCCCCAGCATCTTGACGCCGGCGGGTGGTGCCCCTTTGGTTTCGAGGAAACGCTTGATCACGCTGTTACGGTTTTGCGGACTGATCGACCAACTCACCATGAATAACATTTGCCACCTCCTGCTACGGACTGGCACCTGTTGCTCTTTGCGCGCCTGGCTGGCGCCGGGACCACGGCCACGCCTGTTTCCCGTGTCTCCCTGACAGGGCTGAAGCAATTGCTCCCATGAGAAGGCATAGCAGCGCGGAACGGTTCGCGTATGACCGCTGATCCTCTTTTATTGCATCTGGAATTGATCGCGGCGCCTGACCGTCAGGTATCGCGCAACAGGTCGTTGGCGTTGAGCAGTTCGTAGGCGATTTCCGGACGTTTTTCCAGACCGCGGCGAATGGCGGTCGGGATCGCCTGGCGGGTTTTGCGGCACAGGCCTGGCAGTTCGGCGATGGTGATGGCGATACCGCGCATGGTGCGGACTTCGTTGAAACCCGGGGCGACTTCTACCCGGATGCCCAGTTGCTCGTACATCCGTTGCTGTAACCGTTCGAGGTCGCTCAGGCTCTGGAGGTTTTCCAGGCGTTCGATCAGGCGCCTTTCCTCGGTGCGAGTCAGAAACAGGATGCGCAGGTCCGCGCCGGGTGTTTCCAGCAGCGGTTCACGCTCGCAGATGCAGGCACCGGGCGGGCAGGGTTGGCGGATCGGCAGCGGTGTTGTCATGGCGGCAATCATAGTGCGCTGTGTACTTATTTGCCCATAGGGATCGCCGGTGTGCTCGAGGGGGCATTGTTAAAAGCGCGGCGGTTTGGGGATGTATATCCGTTACCGCAGCAACGGATATGCACCCCAACAAAAATCCGTCGCCTCAGGCCAGCATCGATAACAAACCTCCCTGACGATCAAGCTTGGCCAGTTCGTCAAAACCGCCGACATGGGTGTCACCGATAAAAATCTGCGGCACGCTGCGTCGACCGCTGCGGCTGAGCATCTCCTGGAATTTCCCCGGTTCTGATTGAACGTTGAATTCCTGGGCTGCAATGCCCCGAATGGCCAGCAGTGCTTTGGCGTTGCGGCAATAAGGGCAGGTGTCGGTGGTATAGAGCGTCACGGTCTTCATAAGCGGTGCTCCCGAATTGAAAGTCGTTCAAGCATCGATGGCCGGGAAATCAATCTCGGTCAGGGCAACGTTGTTGAGGTAATTGGTCAGGGTCTGCGACGCCACATGGCCGATCACTTCGACAATCTTGCTGTCGTCGATACCGGCTGCCCGTGCCGCCTCGATCTGCTCGCTGTTCAAGTGACCCCGGCTTTCGGTGATCTGTCGGGCGAGGGTGGCGAACGCATTGAGCTGGCCATCACGGGCGCTGAGGATGTCTTGTGCAGACAAACCGGCCTTGCCGGCAAACAGGGTGTGGGCCGCCAGGCAGTAGTCGCAACCATTCACCTGAGAGGTGGCGAGGAAGATCGCTTCTTTCTCGGTAGCGCTCAGGGATGTTTTACCGAGGGTCGCGGACTGTTGCAGATAAGACGCAAGCACCGCAGGTGCATGGGCCAGCGTCTTGAAGACATTGGGCAGAAAACCGATTTTTTTCTGCACACCTTCCAGCAGCGGGCGGGTGGTGTCGGTGGCGTGTTCAAGACTCAGGGTATTGATGCGGCTCATGATGGATCTCCGTAGATGACTGCGCGGTGTGCGCTGGGTACGGAGTCCATGTTATTGACGGACGCTGGTCTATTGGGTGCAAATCGTCGAGGATATACGACAGATCGTCCAGATTTGCCCTCGGGAGCCTGCCAATGGATCGCTTGTCTACGTTGCTCAGCCACTTCGGCGTCAGTGCCGGAACCTTCCACAGCGGCACGTTCTGTGGCACCACGGGTTTTGACGGTGAGCAGGCGTGTGGGCACCTTCATTTGTTAAAGGACGGTGACCTGACCCTTAAGCTGGCCGATGAGCGCGATATCCAGATCAATAAGCCCACCTTGATTTTTTTTCCCCGACCTTTCCGTCATCGCTTGTTCGCTGCAGAGACGTCCGACACACAACTGGTGTGCGCCTCACTGACCTTCGATGGCGGTGCGGGCAATGCGCTGGCGGCCGCCTTGCCCGATTACCTGGTGCTGGGGCTCGACGAAATACCCAGCATGACCGGCACGCTGGACTGGCTGCTCAACGAAGCCTTCGGTGGCATTTGCGGTCGCGAAGCGATGATGGACCGCTTGTTCGAAATGCTCGTGATCCAGTTGCTGCGGCACCTGTTGACTCACCATCAGCAAAGCCCCGGCATGATGGCAGGCCTGGCCGACCCGCGACTGGCGCGTTCGTTGAGCCTGATGCATGACACCCCGGGCAAAGCCTGGACCGTGGCGCAATTGTCATCGGCAGCCAACATGTCCCGGGCCAGCTTCGCCGAGTACTTTCGCCAGGTGGTGGGGCAGACGCCGGTTGATTATCTGGTGAGCTGGCGCATCAGCCTGGCGCAGAAACGCTTGCGTGAAGGCAAGTCCATCGCCCTGATTGCCGAGGAAGTGGGCTACGAAAGCCCTTCGGCGCTGGCTCGGGCGTTTCGGCGCAAGACTGGCGTCAGTCCGCGGGAATGGATGCGCAACGGGACGCTGCGATAGTTTTTTGTCGCCGGCCTTTCGGCGGGGGGGCGGAACGGGTCTATCACACCTTGGAAAGCGCCCAAAGCCCACGCTTGAGCCGTTTCATATGAATAGAGAGAACCGTATTCAACGGCATTTGTTGGCGTTTTTTTGACGCCATTCTCCGTAGAATTTTATTTTTATTTATTGTTGTGACGGACCATTGACGTAATGGCGATGTGCTTATAGGCTCCAAGCAACTGGGTAACGAATCCTTCATTCGATATCAGGAAAACCCTGTAGGCAGGGAGGCGGTCTTCATGCGTTCATCACTGGTTCTCAAATCCGTTTTGTTCTGTGTGCTCTTTAATGGTGCGGCCATTGCCACCGCTCACGCGAGCCATTTGGCTCATGAAATTAACCGCATAGCCGATTCTTGTGCAGCGTCCGGGCCAAAAGTGGGCGCGACAGCGGAAGGGCAGGCTGGCGCCCCTTCTACTGTCGAAAGCAAACTTGGCGCGACTGTCTCGCTGGGCGATATTTCTTCCGTTGATACTGCAAAAGATCAACTCAAAAACCTTATCACTTCTGTTGTCAAGGTGGGTGCCACCGTCAATAGTACTTCCTGTGACGGATTAATGGCGCAACTAAATACTGACAAGTTCACGGCAGATTTAGATGCACAGGCTAAAGTATTGAGTGGAGGAGCCGACGCGTTCGTTAATCAACCCAATGCAGTTCCGTTGTCTGCTGCAGCCTGGTTGTTTTCATCGGCATTGTTCGGTTTTGTCATGGTCGCCAACCGGCGGAAGGTGTAACTAGCAGTTTGATTTTGCTGGCGATTAAGTGGCGCATTGATACTAGTGGTTGATATCAGTTTGATGTGTCAGTGGTTGGCGATGTAGTGGCTGAATGACGGACTCTATTGAAAAGAGTGCTATTAATTTGGCGAGTAAGCATCGGGGGTCATATGTTTAACGACAAGTTACTGTTAAATAAAAAACTTCCTTCACTAGAGGCCTTGCTGCAGATAATGGATACGTCGGGCCGACGAAAAATGGCCGCTGCCAGCCGCGAAAAAATGCTCGTTGAGCGGTTACCGAGCGACAAAAATTGCGAGCGTGATTTGCCTTGGTTTTTGTGTGAAACTCTTGGCAAGGCTACTTAGGCGGAGGGATCCCGATGTTGCGTTTCTGGTTACCTGTGGTCTGCGCGCTGGCTGTCCTGCCCAGCATTTCCAATGCCGTCGCAAACGAAGCGAACTACCGGCTGAGTCCGGGTGATACGCTCAATGTTTCTGTTTGGGGCGAAGACAAACTCAATAAGGATGTGATCGTTCTTCCCAACGGAAGCATCACCTTCCCGTTGGCAGGGCAGGTTGATGTGGTGGGTCTCGATGCCACCGCAGTCGAAGTGAAAATAGCGGCCAAGCTTGAAAAATTCATACCCGAAGCGCAGGTGAGCGTGGTTATCACGGGCACCGCCGGTAATCTCGTGTACGTGCAGGGCAAAGTGTTGAAGCCCGGCAGTGTCCACTTATCAGGTCAAACGTCAGTGCTGCAGGTTTTGAGCATGGCGGGTGGCCTCGACAAATTCGCCGCCAAGAATGACATCAAGGTCGTGCGACTCAATGGATCAAAACAACAGATCCTGCGTGTCGACTACAACGAGTTGATGTCCGGCGATGACATGACGACCAATTTTATTCTTGAGGCCGGCGATACGCTGGTCGTGCCTTAGCCTTGCGCGATGCACTAGGGATTACCTTGCTTTCTCTTCGAACCACCGGGGTTGCCACGGCAACCCTGATCCTTTCGTGTTCCGGTGTGGCCTCTGCGGCGACCTGGCTACCGGCAATATCGCTGCCTTCGACGGTTGAGTACGACAGCAATCCACTGTTGCTCACAAGTGGCGAGAAGGGCGTGACCCGCGCCATCATCGCCCCCGACCTCAACCTTGTCGGCACCTCCGGACGAGATGAGTTCCAGTTCGGTCTCGGGGTGTATGTCGTGCGTTCGTCCGATACAGATATCGTGTCAGATCGTGAAGACCCCAGATTGAGGTTCCGGTGGAGTCGCGAGACCGAAACCGGTGGTTATGGACTCACGGCCCGCTATGAAGAGAGCTCCACGCTTTCCACCGAGGTCCAGGAAACCGGCGTAGTGGCTTCCGACGGCACGCAAAAGCTTTATACCGTGGGGGGCAACTGGCGTACGGCGCTCAGTGAGCGGACCACTCTGCTCAACGAAACTGACTACACTCATGTCACTTACGACATTCCCACCCTGATCAACTATGACGAGTTGGCAAGCCGCTTTAGCTTGACCTATGCATGGAGCGAGCGGGTCGAGCTCTTCACCCGTATTGGCGTGAGGCGTTATGAGCCGGATGAGGGAACCGTGGCGTCTTCCTCGAATAGCTACACTCCCACGGTTGGCCTGAATTTCCAGGTCTCCGAGGCATTCAAGGGGTCGGTGTACGCGGGTGTCAATCAAGTCTCCGGCACGGGTGACGGTCCCACAGGCGAGGGCGGGGTGAACTTGCAGTACACCGGTGAGCGCTTTGAAAGCATCTTCGATGCCAGCCGTAGCACCGTCGCCAGCGGGGACGGTGGGTTCGTCGAGGCCGATAACCTGAAGGGCTCCGTGAGTTACCTCATCGATGAAACCCGACGCACCGGTCTTGATGCTTCCTGGCAGGACACCAAGGGGCAGACGCCGAATACCCTGGTCAATTACAGCGCCTGGATCAGTCAGGAACTCTCGCCTTTTTGGAATGCCCGCCTATTCTTCACTTACAAAGAACGCAAGCAGGACAGCTTGCCGGATGCCAGCGCAAATGTCGTCGGGTTGACCTTGACTTATAGTTACCCCGGTCTCTGAAATTCAGCTTTGTGATGATCTATGACTACTGAATACGAAATGTCGGTCAACGACTACATTGCAATCATCAAGCACCACGCGGTGCTGTTGATCGTCAGTTGCGCAGCGATCCTTGGCGTGAGCATCGCGGTCGCGATGTCACTCCCGCCCACCTTCGAGTCCTCCGGCACGATTCTGATCGAGTCGCAACAGATCTCGCCTGAGCTGGTCGCGGCGAACAACAGCACCTTTGCCGATGAGCGCATCGAAGTCATTCGCCAGCGCGTGATGACCCGAGAAAACCTGGCCGCGATCATCGACAAATACAACTTGTTCTCTACTCAAGGCCGGAATTTGAGCGTTACAGAGAAAATCGATGAAATGCGCAATGCGATTGGCGTCACCCTGGTCAGCGCCGCGATCAAGGGGCGCGGGGAAGTGACGATTGCGTTTCGCCTTTCCTTTGAGCACCGCCAGCCAGAGATTGCCACCCAGGTGGCCAACGAACTGGTGACGCTGTTCCTCAATGAAAACATCCGGCAGCGCACCGAGCGCGCCAATGAAAACACGGAGTTCGCCAAGCAGGAGGCAGACAAGCTCGAGGTTGCCCTGAATGCCCAGGACAGTCGCGTGGCGGAATTCAAGGAGAAGCACAGCGATGCACTGCCCGAGAATCGGGAACTGCTCACGAACATGTTGACCCGCGCCGAGAGCGACCTCAAAGAGGTCGACCGTGACTACAAGGCTGCCCGCGAGGAGTTGCGTTTCAATGAATTGGAGCTCATTGCCGCCAATTCCGGCGTAGCGACCAAGCCTGGAGTAGCGGGAGCAGCCGCCGACAAACCACAGGACCTCGCCAGCCTCAAGGCGGAGTACGCCCGTTTGCAGACGCTGTATACCGACGCCCACCCCGATGTGCGTTCCGTGAAACGCAAGATTGCGGCACTTGAGGCGAACAAAATGGTTGCCGGTAGTGCGGCAGCGCCCGTCAATATGGATGTATCCAGGGCTCAGACGCGGATCGCCGCCACCGAGGCGCGAATCAAGTCACTGGCCGATCAGAAGCAGCAGACGGTCCAGAAAATATCCGAATACCAAGCGCGAATTATTGAAATGCCTCAAGTCGAGCGCGGCCTGATCACGCTGATGCGCGACCATGACAACGCGAAAAAGAAGTATGAGGAAATGCGCGCCAAAGAGATGAACGCGAGAATTTCCGAAAGCCTGGAACAGGAAAACAAGGCGGAGCGTTTTGTTCTTCTGGAGTCGCCGCTGATGCCTGAAAAGCCGGTTCGGCCGAACCGCAAGAAAGTGGTCGCCATGGGCTTCGTGCTTGCTCCGGTGGGCGCTGGCGCGCTGGTGATGCTGCTCGAGATGATGAGTTCGCGTGTGCGCGGTGCTGAAGCCCTGGCCAGTGTGCTCGGTAGACGTGTACTGGTTTCCATCCCCTACATTCACACCATGGCCGAACTGGAGCGCCGCAAGAAGTGGCGAACGCGCCTGATCGTGTGTGGAATCGTGCTGGTCGCAATCCTTTTGGTGCTCGTGCACTTCCTCTACATGCCTCTGGATCAGTTGGCGTATAAAACGCTGGGCCGGTTTGCATAAGGAATATAGACATGGAAATTATCAAGCCCGATACCGAAAACACCGAGCCCAAGAACTCGTCCAAAGCCATGACACCTACCGCGCATTCTTCAGGCCTGAACGCGCTCAGCTATGTGCAAACCAAAGTTGTCCCTTTGCGGCCGGACCACCTCGAGCGCAATCGCATTGTGGCGTACAACAAGAATTCGAATATGGGCGGGGCGTTCGATCTGCTCCGTACGCAAGTTCTGAAAGTCATGGAAGAAAATGGCTGGCGCACGCTCGCCATCACCTCGCCGACACCGGAGGCCGGCAAGACGGTACTGGCGATCAACCTGGCAATGAGCATCGCTCATCACACCACCAAGACAGCATTGCTGGTGGATTTCGACTTGCGCCGTCCGACCGTGGGTGCCTGCCTGGGCCTGTCGATGGAGAAATCGCTGAATGAATACCTGGCCGATGAAGCGGAACTGCAAGAGGTTCTGGTTAACCCGACCTTGCCACGCTTTGTAGTGCTGCCGACCCGCAAGCCGATTCCGCTCTCCACCGAGGTGCTGTCTTCGCCCAAGGTAAGCCACTTGATCAGTGATTTGCGCGAACGCTACAACTCACGGGTCGTGATTTTCGATTTGCCGCCCATCTTGAGTTCGGACGATGTCATTACCGTCCTGCCTAAATTCGACTGCGTCCTGCTGGTCGTCGCCAACGGCATGAACAGCAGGAAAGAGATCGAGGAAAGCCTTCACCATCTCGGGACAGCCAATCTGATTGGCACTGTGTTGAACAAAGCCGAGCCGCAAAACCGCTCTTACTACTAGCGCGTCATTCTCAAACGATCGGCGCTGGCGGCCAGCGCCGACTTCACTGCCAGGGATGCTTCTTTTCCCAACTCCAGGCGTGCGTCACGATCTGTTCCAGCGAGGCAAATTGCGGTTGCCAGCCAAGCAGGCTGTACGCCCTTTGGGGATCAGCCACCAGCCTTGGAGGATCACCCGCACGGCGTGGCGCATCGCTGACGGAGATCGCCTGGCCAGTGACACGACGCGCGGTATCTATCACTTCCTGTACCGAGAATCCCTGGCCATTGCCGAGGTTGAACGCCGTGCTTGCACCGCCGGTCACCAGGTAATCCACGGCCAGTGCGTGAGCGGCCGCCAGATCGGCGACATGGACGTAGTCGCGAATACAGGTGCCGTCAGGCGTGTCGTAATCGCGGCCATAGACGGTGATGCTCGCGCGCCGGCCGGAGGCGGCTTGCAGGATCAACGGCAGCAGGTGGGTTTCCGGTTCGTGGCGTTCACCCAGCTGTCCTTCAGGGTCTGCTCCGGCCGCGTTGAAGTAGCGCAGGCAAACCGACTTCAGCCCGTACGCGCGATCAAAATCTTCAAGCATCTGTTCCACCATCCACTTACTGCGACCATAAGGATTGATCGCCGCCTTGGGATGTTCTTCGTCGATGGGCACATACGCCGGGTCGCCATAAATGGCGGCAGTCGAGGAAAAGATGAAGCGCTTGACGTTCGCGCGAACCATGGCCTGTAGCAGCGTCAGCGTGGCGGCCAGGTTGTTCTGGTAATACTTGGCCGGTTCGGTGACGGATTCGGCAACCTGTATGAACGAGGCGAAGTGGAACACGGCATCGAAGTGGTGCGTGGCAAACAAGGTGTCCAGGGCCTGCGCGTCGGCGATGTCCAGTTCAACCAGTGTTCCGCCCGTCAAGGCGTCGCGATACCCCGTGGAAAAATTGTCCGCCACCACCAGCTCGTGACCTGTGCGCAGCAGATGCTTGACCATGTGCGAGCCGATATAACCTGCGCCGCCGACCACCAAAAAATTCATCCTGTCCTCCTGGAAACTGTTGCTGTGCAAACGCAGATTGTACCGTCAGTGTGCAGCGCTTTTTTTCATAAACAACCAATTGAAGGCCTGCACGCCGTCGAACTTGATCGTGTAGCGCCCGTCAACGTAGGTCGCGGGCACCTTCTTCATTTGGGCCTGCGTGCCTTGGGTGTACAGCGTCAGGCCTGGCGGCCCCTGAATGCTGAGCGTGCCCTCGAGCGGCTCGACGTAAAAAGGTGTTTTGTCATCGTCTTTGGGGATAGCACGAGTGCCCAGAGAAATCAGCAGATCCTGCGACCGACCGACAGGTGCGGCGTCCAGGCTTTGCACCACCACGCTGGCATTGGCGGTCTTCACTTGAACCTGGATGTTGCCCAGGCTGATCGACTCGCCACCGATCCAGCCGGTGACGGCCTGGGTGCGCGGCGTATTGATGGTGTAGATGCCTTGTTTCCAGTTGCGCTTGAGTTCGCCCGTATCGGTCGTGGACTCGCTGGCATTGGCGTCCAGCAACGATTGGTCAGGATCATGAAACACCTGCGCATTGCTCGGGATAATGCCCGGCTGCAACCAGGGCAGTTCCGGCGTCTGTGGCATGGCGATTTGCAGCTTGCCTTTCTCCATGGCGGTACGCAGCAGAACCGAGTTGGCCGGTGAGACGGGTTTGTTGAACAGGGTGTCGGGTGTCGGTGCGAAGACGTAAGTCGTGTTGGCTTCGCTGACGTCGGCACGGCGGTAGAGCAGGGCGGCGGCGGGCAGGGTCGCCAGCATCGCAGGGTCGTTGTAGGCGTGCCAGTTGTCGGCCGTTACCCAGCCGCCGTCGAGCGGCTGCTGGCTGTAGGCATATTGCATCAGCGCGTCCCAGCCCTGGTGGCTGGCGGTGCCGGCGACATAGAGGGGCAACGAGTGGCGGTCGGGTGTCGGGAACGGTTCGTTGTTCCACTCGGTGACGGTCAGCGGTTTGCCGGTGACCTGGCCAGCGCCCATCCAGTCGACGATCCCTTCGGTGGTGAGCGGGTTTTTCTCCAGCTGCCCGGAGCCGCCATAGCTGTGAACGTCGATGACGTCGCCCGCAGTCAGGGCCGGCAAGGAACTCAGGCCATCGCCGCCCCAACTGCTGGTGGTGGCAATGGGTACCTTCACGCCCAATTCGCGAAGATGCTGGATCATCTCTACGTTGAAATTCCGTTCCAGATCGTTAAGGAACAGCTTGGCGGGGCCATGCTCCCACGAGCGCCAGGTGAGGCTTGCCGATAGATTGTGCTGACTGGCAAAGGCATCCGCCCGGTTCTTGTAGAGCTCCCAGTGCCTGGGAACGCCCTTGTCTCGCAACAGGGCGTTGCCAAAGTGTTGAGTGACGTCATTTTCGTTGGTGATCAGCACGGCGGCGATTGCCGGATCATCTTTATAGGCGAGGCCGGTAAAGGGATTTACATGGGTCATGTAGGCTTCGGCGAAGCGTTTCATCGCCTGCTGAATGGTGATGTTCACATACGCGAAGCCCTTGAGGCTGGCATTGTTCTGCTCGTCTTTTGGCAGCTCGTCGAAGCCGAAAATGTTGTCTTTCGCCATCAGGGCTCGCTCGACGTGCATGTCGAGCCATACATAAATGCCTTCGTCTTTCAGGCACTTGATCCACCAGTCGATTTTTTTCAGCGATGCTGCGCTGAGTTGCTGAGTGTCCTGCGTTTGGTCGCGGTCACCAAAGATGTTGGGGCTGACCCAGGGGGAGTCATGGTGGTGCAGGCGGACGAGGTTGAAACCGAGCGCCGACAGGCGTTTGGCTTGTTGCTTGATTGCATCGTCGGACGTTCGGAACAGCGCATAGGACGTGATGTTGGTGCCCCAAAAGCGCGCCGGGGTGTTGTCCGCGAACAGCAGTTGTTCGCCGGACGCTTTGACGAAGCCGCGCTTGCCCGCAGGTTTTTCGCCTGCGTTGAGGAAGGACAGATCGACCGGAGAGGTTTTGATGTCGACCTTGTCATCTGGCCAGGTCTTCGGGTCCGTCAGGCCAAAACGCTCTGTCGTGGTGGGGCCGAGAACAATGTCGCCAGAAATGCTCAGGGTCGCTTTGACGTGTTGCTCGCCGGGTTTGATCGTGTTTTTGTAGAAGAAAGCACGTACCTCGGATGGGCTGCCGGGCTCAAAGTACACGCTCGCCAGCGCCGGCTCGAAACGCATCTCGATGCGTCGGCCTTGTGCGTTGCCCCACGACCAGCCGCGGTTACCGGGCAGCAATTGCGGCGTGCTCATTTCACCGGCGAAAAGGGCCGGGTCGAAATTGAAGACGATACCTCCACCCATCACGCCTGACTTCACGCTGTGTGCATTCAGGGCAAAGTCCCAGGTCAGTGTCTTTTCGTCTTCTTTCTGAATCTGCGCCGTAAGGTCGAAGTCCAGTGCTTTGTTCTGGCCTTCCAGGGTGTATTTGTAGGGGGCGTCGACCTTGAACCGGGTGCCGAAGAACGTCCAGTCCCAGTTACTCCCCCAGAAGGTAAATTTTGACGCCGCGACAGGGCTGCCGCCGCGCGTCAGCACGGGCAGGCCGCTGCGTTCATCGACACTGGCAACCCACTCCGAGGCCCAGGTACTGAACGGCCAAATGGCAACGCACAGGAGCGCCGGAAGCAGCATCGGAGTGCGGCGTAACAAAGTGGTCATTGGCATTACCGGAGTTGGAGGTGGGCACTCGCAGTGACTGCGATCGAAGTGTGCTTGAGCTTGCGAGCCATCTGGACATAGGCAACGCCCAGCCCGGCCACCGACCAATACACAATGGGGATGAACGTGATACTGCTGACCGTCACGATGGTCACCATGATCCCGGCCAGTGTCGCCAGGAGCGCGCGTCCGAGCCGGCGTCTTTCATCATCCTTGTCGGGGAACGAACGCATTGCCTTGCGGATACCCAGCAGAACCGTGACGAAAAAAGCCACGAACAGCGTCAACCCGACCAACCCGACCTGCAGCGCCACGTTGATGTAGGTGTTCACGATATCGATGATGCCCTGGCCCTGGATCATGGACTGCATTTCCGGCGTGCTGCGGAAGTCGAAAGCGCCGAACAAGGGGTTGCGCTGGATAACGATCATTGCGTTATCGAACAAACGTTGTCGGTACGTGATGTTCTCTACTTCGATGGTGCCGATGAACGGTAGCAGGTCCAGGAATTTTTGCCCGCCCGGCACGATGGCCAGCAAAGGAATAGCGAGCACGGCGGCGAGCGCCAGCAGCATCAAGCGTTTGGCAGCGCCGCGACCCGTGGCGATAAACGCTGTGATCATGACGACGGCGCCGATCCAGGGACCACGCGACAGCGGCGCGAACAGTCCGCCAGCCAGCAGGAGACCACCGAGCCGCCGCTGGAGCTTGCTGCGCACACCTTCCTGCAAAAACAGGTACAGGCCGAGGGCGACGCTGATGACAAACCCCAGCGCAATGGCCTGGCCAGTGGTGGCGCTCGCGCGCAATGAACCGCCACGGCTCAAGTACCCGGACATTTCCCATTGCATGCCCAGGGCGTCCGTCAGCGCGCTGTAGAGCAGCCAGCTGCGGGCAAATTCGAAGAGCCCGATAATGGACAGCACCATGGCGGCGAGGACAAACGCCAACAGGGCGTCCTTGAAGTCGCTGAGGTCTTTCAGGGCCCGGCTGGCGACGTAGTAAGGCAAAAAGACTTCGATGAACATGTAGGCCGTTTGGCGCAACGTGTCGGTGAGTGTCGTTTCGCGCAGCAACAGCAGGCTCGTCAGCACAAGGCCAGCGGTCAACAGTTTGTCAGGCCAGGTGCGCCCGAAAGGCAGCGTGTCCGATCGCCTGCGCAGCACGAAAAACGCGGGAAGCAAGACGCACAGGGACAGCAACCGGATATGGTTGAGATCAAAGAAATAGTTGATGACGCCCATGCCGGGAATCTGCGCCGACGCCGGCGGGACGAGAAACAGCAGCATGAAGAACAGTGCCATGGGATTGCGCTCGCGTTTCCGTGCGACCGTCAGCACCACAGCGGCAACCGCTGCATACACCCAGAAACTGTGCGCGAAAAAAACCAGCAGGGTCAAAACGAACCACAGATTGCGACGACGTGTGAAGTCGTTGTACGGAATCAGGTCCTTTGCCGGTCGACGGGCCAGGGTAAAAACGGTGCCGGCGAGGACCAGAATGACGATTAGCGCGCGTATGTGCTCAGGCATGAATTAATGCACTTATTGATTGGTGAGCGAAGCATAGTGGATTGCCTGATTGCGGCTATAGTAACGTTCGTGCAACAGAGTCCGGGATTGATGTTATGCCTTCAGTTGATATATCGCCATCGTTGAGCCTGCGCAAGCGAGCGATATTCGCCGGAGCCTGGAATCTCGGGGCACTTGTAACGTCTCAGGCCATGCGCCTGGGCGGCAACCTGATCATGGCTCGCCTGCTGATGCCGGAGATGTTCGGCATCATGATCATCGCCACCACCGTTTCGGTGATCATCCATTTGCTTTCCGATGTCGGCTTGCGCCAGAACATCATCCAGAGCCCGCGGGGTGACGACCCGGTATTTCTCAATACCGTGTGGACCGTGCAGATCGTGCGCGGTTTTGTTCTGTTTTCCACGACACTTCTGATCGCGGGCTTCGCCTGGTTTGCGCAGGCGATCCATCTGTGGTCGCCCGAATCCACCTATGGTGCACCCGAGTTGCCGCTGGTGTTGGCCGTTACCGGTTTGTCCGCGATCATCTATGGTTTTCAGTCGACAAAGGTCGACGTGGCCGTTCGCTCATTCCAGCAAAAGAAAGTCGTGCTCGCCGAGTTTGCGTCGCAGATTGCCGGCCTGGTGGTGATGCTGATTATCGGTTACTTCACCCGGTCTATCTGGTCGCTGGTGGGGGCGGGGCTGGTCTCCGCTCTGGTCAGCCTGCTTCTGGGACATTTCTGGTTTCCGGGGCCGCCTAACCGTCTGCTGTGGGATCGTAGTGCGCTCCAGGAGCTGGTCGTCTTCGGCCGATGGATATTGTTGTCTTCAGCAGTGGGCGTACTGGCCATGAATGGCGATCGCATCTGGTTCGGCGGCAGCATGTCGGCCGCCGAACTGGGTGTCTACTCCATTGCCGTGCTGATTCTGGGGGCTATTACACTCGGTGTGCAGAGGCTGGTTGGCGCCGTGGCGTTGCCAGCCTTCGGTGAAGCGGCAAGAAGCAATGACACCGCGCGGCTCCGCTCTTTGTATGACCGCTTCAAACTGATTGTCGACATCGCCTTGCTGTTTATCACTGGACTGTTGTGGGTCATCAGTCCTTTGATCATCCACTGGTTATACGACGAGCGCTATGCCGAGGCGGGCAGCATGATGGCCGTCCTTTCATTGTCTTTCTTCACCTTGCGTTATGGCATCGCGCATCAAGCGTGGCTGGCGCTGGGACTCACGAAGTACCAGGCCATGGATAACATTATTCGCGCCGTCTCGTTATGGGTGTTGCTGCCGGTGCTGCTGGCCATTGGCGGGGTGAAATACGCCATTTGGGGTGTCGCGCTGCATACGTTTCCTACACTTGTGCTAATTGTTTATGTGAACTGTCGTATAGGGCTGTTCGATCTCAAGCGTGAGCTGGTTGTGCTGCCAATGTTGCTGGTTGGGGTGTTGTGCGGGGAGTTGGTGCTGGGCATTGCCGAATGGCTTTGATTTGATCGATGTCACTTGCTGTTTTCAACGCCTTGGCGGAACGTCACCTTTCGGGGAGTGATGGGTTTGACGGGTCGCTGAAAATACAAACGCAATCTTAATGTTGTGGGGCTTTGAATCATGAGTGAACTTGATTTGAATACCTCTGTGATGGGGCGCAGAGACTTCCTCCAGGCGTTTGCGGTGTTGAGTCTGGGGGGGATGACATTTGGATTGTCCTCGTTCCTTGTTCCGCCTTCTTCTGAAAAAAACGGGTTTGTCGTCGTTAACGGCTGGGTGTTGCCTGCCCAGTATTTTCGGCAAACGCGCACATGATCAAAGATTACCAATCGCAGAAAGAACTGCGCGATCACTATGACTTCTGCATCATCGGGGCCGGGCCGGCGGGCATCACGCTGGCGTTGCGTCTGGCCGGTGATGGCCGGCGCGTGCTGCTTGTCGAGGGCGGGGGGCACGAATATTCACAATCCTCGCAAACCCTTTACAACTGCCCCTCGACAGGTCTGAATGTCTACGCTGAAGAAACACGCCTGCGGTTTCTCGGCGGCACGTCGAACCACTGGGCGGGGCGTTGCCGGCCCTTCGAAAAATCAGATTTCGACTGGGGCCCTCCGGTCAGCCTTCCTGGCTGGCCCATCAGATTTTCCGAGTTCGAACGCTATCTGCCAGCAGCCTTGGCCATTGTGGATCTCCCGTCGGATTCCGGATTCAAGACGATCAATGCGTCCATGGACGGCAACGACTTTGTAGCGGATCGTTTCCTGCTGAGTCCGCCGACGCGATTTGCACAAAAATACGCCAAGGATCTTCAAGAGACCGAGGGGATTGATGTCTTCATCAATTGCAACTGTGTCGATCTTGAATTTGATGACAAGACCGGCCGCATCGCCGCCATTGTTGTGTCCGATTACGATAGGCACCGAGAGCGAGTGAAGGCAAAACAGTTCATTCTGGCCACGGGCGCCATCGAGAATGCCAGGCAGCTGATGAACAGTGAGTCTTTGACAGCCGCCGGAGTCGTCAGCAAGGACAGTTTGGTCGGCAAATGTTTCATGGAACACCTGAACCTCGACCTGGGGACTTTCATCCTGGGGGAGGGGCAGAGTACAGAGCCTCGACAGTACTTCACGACCGATGCGTTTGTAGCGCAATATCAATCAGGCAAAGGAAATGTATCGGCATCGCTCCTGGCGCACGTGCAGGCCTATGGGCGAACGGCAGCCATCAAGGACTTTCTGGAGAACCTCGCCTGCGATGTAGGGTTGGCGCACAAGCTCGATTTCATTTCCCGCTTCAATTGTCCCGGGGATGGGGTGATCACCACGCTTATCGAACAATTTCCCAATCGAAACAGCGGCATCACGTTGCTTGATGAACGGGATGCATTGGGGGTGCGCAAGGTCAGCATCAATTGGGAAGTGGCACCCGAAGACAGGCGTACCATCAAGTGCATAGGGATGGAGGTGGCGAAGTGTTTTGCCGACACGGGGCTGGGCTTCGTCAAGCTGGAAGAGTGCGTGTATGACGTCTCTGTGCCACTGAAAGTGGCGCCCCACGCGCATCATATGGGAACCACACGGATGGCCTCGGCGCCTGAGTACGGAGTGGTCGACGAGAACTGCAAAGTGTTCGGCACCGATAATCTTTACGTCGCGGGCAGCAGTGTTTTCGCTACAGCCGGTGCGAGCAATCCGACCATGCCTCTTTTGCAGCTTGCCCTGAGGCTGGCAGACCATCTTAATCATCAAGCGGGCCCGGCGGGCAGGTATTCCTGATACTACAATCAAAAAAACTAGGGTGTTTCTGGCTCTGGCATGGATGAGAATCGCAGGATTTGTGAGGCTGACAGGATGATAAGGCTGGCAAGGCGTGCTGTAAGTTATTTCGTCAACAAAACGGGGCGGGGGCGCTGGATCTTTAAACGGTTTTGTAATCCTGACGGGTTCGAGTGGGCTCGATATCTGGCGCGCTGGGGATCGCTGTATTCCGTCGGCAGCAATGTGTGGATCAATGTCGGTTGCAATATCGCTGACCCTTCGCTAGTGCGCCTCGGCAACAACATCGCTTTATCGGATTGCACCCTGTTCTGTCACGATGGAGCCGTTTTCTTCTCCACTCTCTACAACGTAAAACTTGATTCTGTCGGCCCCGTCGACATCCGTGACAACTGTTTTATCGGGCATGGTGCGATCATCATGCCGTGCGTGACCATAGGTCCGGGTTCAATTGTCGCCGCAGGTGCTGTTATCAGGAAGGATGTCCCGCCGGGTGTCGTGGTCGGGGGCAATCCAGCGAGAGTTTTTTGCACCGTTGAAGACCTGATGAAAAAATTCGAGGCGCGTTGCAACGACTATCCGTGGATGGACCTCATCAGAGAGCGCACCGGTAGCTATGACCCAAGTCTGGAGTCGGCGCTTATGGAAATGCGAGTGGAATACTTTTTTGGCGAGCCACCAAAATGACCCGTACTCCCCTTGATGTACTGGTCGTCAACTACAACACGGCGACGCTGTTACAGCCGATGTTCGATGCATTGCGCCAGGCAAGCAGTGCGGATCCGACGCGCTATCTGGTCGTGGACAATGCCTCTGCCGATAATTCCCTGGAACGTCTGGAAAATGTTTGCCCAGAGGCATTGTTGCTGGCCAATGAAAACAATGTGGGTTTTGGCCGTGCCAACAATCAACTGGTTGAACACTTGCAGGGCAAGTACGCGTTGCTCATCAATACCGATGCCTTCGTTGCCGCCGACACCCTGAAAAAAACCCTCGACTACATGGAGGCGCATCCGGATTGCGGAGTCCTCGGCGTTCGGCTGGTTGGCCGGGAAGGCGATCTGCAACCCTCGTGTCGCTACTTTCCGACGCCGCTGAATGTCTTCCTCTCGCGCACCGGGCTTGAACGGTTTTTCCCGGTGGTGAAGAGGGTGGATGACATGGACTGGGATCACGCCTCGGTTCGAGAGTGTGACTGGGTACCTGGCTGCTATTACCTGATCCGCCGCGAAGTCATCGACCAGGTGGGGTTGTTCGATCCGCGCTACTTCCTTTATTACGAGGAGGTCGATCACTGCAAGCGCGTCAAGCAGGCCGGCTGGAAAGTGGTGTATTACCCCGACACCACGGTGGTGCATATCGGCGGTGAGAGTGCCAAGACGGTTGTCGAGCTCAATGCGGTCAGTCGACAGATACCCAAGATACAGATCGAAAGCGAACTGTTGTACTTCCGCAAGCACCACGGTCTGTTGGGGCTGGCTTGGCATATGTTCCTGGTTTGCCTGGGAGATCTGATTCTGGCGCTCAAGGCGTTATTGAAAGGTCGTGGCCGAGCCGCCATCGACGCGTGCTGGCAGCATGCGCGTGCCACCTGGGCGCTGCTGCGCGAGACCAAATTCGCCACCCAACCAACACGGTAGAGCCATTCATGTTCGAAAACATACGTGCGGACTTGCGTGCATACGCGGGTGATTGGGGGGCTCAGGGCTTCTGGGTGATGCTGGTTTATCGCTTCGGACGCTGGCGTTACGGCGTGCGTCCGGCGCTGTTGCGCAAGCTGCTCTCCTTTATCTACAAAGTCCTCTACAAACTGGTGCAGATCCTCACGGGCATCGAGCTGCCCTGTGAAGTCGTGATCGGACGCAACTTTGTCATCGATCATTTCGGCGGGATCATTATCAGTGGGTATGCGCAGTTCGGCGATGATTGCCGGATCCGCAATGGCGTGGTCGTAGGCCTGAAGAATGTGAATGAGCCGATCGCCCCGGTGATCGGCAACAACGTTGATATCGGCACCGGGGCCAAGGTGCTGGGTAATATCCGCATTGGCAACAATGTCGTGATTGGTGCCAATGCCGTGGTGCTGACCGATGTACCGGATGACTCGGTGGCAGTGGGCGTGCCCGCCATTATCAAGAGAAGGCAGTCGGCTGAAGCAACAGCATCCTCCCTGGACACTTCCGACTGCGACGCCAAGTGAACCCCATGGCGATCGGCATGGGGGTCGTTGTTATCGGTCGCAACGAGGGCCTGCGGCTTGAGCGCTGCCTGGTTTCGCTGGTGGGTGCGGCAGAGCAGGTGGTCTATGTCGACTCTGGATCAACGGACGATTCGGTGGAGATGACAAAGGCGCTCGGGGTCGAGGTGGTCGAGCTGGATATGTCGATCCCGTTTACGGCGGCCCGCGCTCGCAATGAAGGATTTGCCCGCCTGCAACGTCTGCTGCCGGCGATGCGCTACGTACAATTTGTCGACGGTGATTGCGAGGTTGTCGAAGGCTGGTTGTCCCGGGCACAGGACTTTCTCGATACCCGGCCTGACGTGGCGGTGGTCTGTGGGCGGCGCCGCGAACGATTTCCACAGCGCTCGATTTACAACTTGTTGTGCGACCTCGAATGGGACACGCCGATAGGCGAGGCCAAGGCCTGTGGTGGCGATGCGTTGATGCGGGCGGATGCCTTCGCCGCAGCGTCGGGGTTTCGAGCGGACCTGATCGCCGGGGAAGAGCCCGAATTGTGTGTGCGCCTGCGGGCGAATGGATGGAAGGTCTGGCGTCTGGCTGAGGAAATGACCTTGCACGATGCGGCCATGACCCGCTTCGGCCAGTGGTGGCGGCGTACATTGCGCGGCGGACATGCCTTTGCCGAAGGTGCTTTTTTACATGGGGCTGCACCGGAGAAACATTGGCTGCGGGAGTCGCGTCGTGCCTGGTTCTGGGGCCTGGGCGTGCCACTGGCGACGGTGATCGCACTGTTGATGCTGGGCTGGTCAGGGCTGCTTCTGCTGCTGGTCTACCCGTTGCAAGTCGTGCGCCTGGCTCGTCGAGGCGGTAGATCAAAGCGCGAAAACTGGCTGCTGGCTTTATTCCTCGTGCTGGGAAAATTTCCCGAAATGCTCGGGCAAGCCAAGTTTCTTCTGAACAGATTCGGCACCGGCAAAACCGCGTTGATCGAATACAAGTGAGACGTCCATGAATAATTGGCTGCTACTGAAGAGCGTGTTTACCTTGCATGCGGGCTATTCGTTAAGAGCCTTGAAAAACAAGCTTAAATTATTGGTTTTGATTGGGAAGAACTGGTCGGGGCTCAATGTGTTTTTGGGGCGCATGTCGAACGCCCTGGGCAAGTCCGGTATTGAGAAGTTGGGGGCAGATTGTGTCGGTGTCGTTCATTGGCCCTACATCAGTAAAAACTGGAGCGCTCAGGACCGATTGGATGTGCTGGCTTCGCATTACGAAGTCATCACAAAAAGCTGCCCGCAATTATTGCTTTCCGGGCGAAGCGAACGTCTGGTGTTGAGTGACTTGTCGGAATATTCCGCGGGTTGTTTCCTGGTGCTGGACCGTCCTACATGGTTCATGCGGGAAGGGGAGCTGGTACTGAATTTGTTTCAGGGGGATCTGCGCATCGCCTCCATCGCGTTCTCCTTGTGCCGAACGGACACTGAGTTGTGTATTTTTATCGGCGCCGTTCAAGGGATACACAAAGGCGTGGAGAGTGATCTGTCGTTGAGCATCTACAGGGACCTGACAAAAGATTTTGAAGGTCTGCGGCCAAGAAGCTTTCTGATCGAAGTGATCAAATACCTTGCCATCAACCTTGGCGTTGAAAAAATCTATGCGGTAGGGGATGGGTATCGCCACCATCGTCACCCGTATTTCGGTACTGAAAAGGCTCAGGATCTGGCGGCAAATTACGACGTGATCTGGCTGGAGCACGGCGCGACGCCTTCGCAGCGCGAGGACTTTTTCGAGATTCCCATGGAGCCGTCCAGAAAACCGCTCGACAGTATCGTCGCAAAAAAACGTGCCATGTACCGCCGACGCTATGAGCTTCTGGATGACACCTTCAGAAGGATAGACAGCGTGTTGTCAGCCAGTTACAGCAAGCGCCGTGACGTACCTGATCGCTGTACGACGGTGGAATCACCTGCAGCAATAACCCTCCGCAACGACAACTAAGCCTGGGTTCCTATGCGCATTGCTTATTTCATCAATCAGTACCCCAAGGTCAGCCATAGCTTCATTCGTCGCGAGATTCTGGCGGTGGAACGTCAGGGTTTTGAGGTGCAGCGTATTGCGCTGCGTGGCTGGGATGCCGAGTTGGTGGATGCCGAGGACGTGTCCGAGCGCGATAAAACCCGGTATGTCTTGCAGGACGGAATAAAAGGGTTGTTGGGTCCCGCGCTGCAGGTATTGCGCGCCCAGCCACGCCGCTTCTTTTCGGCACTCTGGCTGGCGTTACGCATGGGCCGGCGTGCTGATCGCGCCTGGCCGTATCACCTGGTTTACCTGCTCGAAGCCTGTCGCCTGCTGACCTGGTTGCAGGCGTTCGGCGCGAGGCATGTGCATGCGCATTTCGGCACTAACTCCACCGAGGTGGTAATGCTGGCCAACGCGCTCGGCGGGCCAGCGTACAGTTTTACCGTGCACGGTCCGGAAGAGTTCGACAAACCGCAGTTCATTCATCTGGGCGAGAAAGTACGGCGCGCGGCGTTTGTCGCGGCCATCAGTTCTTATGGCCGCAGCCAGTTGTTTCGCTGGGTGGATCATTCGCACTGGGCAAAAGTAAAAGTGGTGCATTGCGGCCTGGAGCGGAGCTTTCACGATGTGACGCCGGTGGCGGTGCCTGCCGTGCCGCGTCTGGTTTGTGTCGGTCGCTTGTGTGAGCAAAAGGGTCAGTTGCTGTTGCTGGAGGCCGCGCGTCTGTTGGCCGCGCAAGCCGTGGAGTTCGAAATCGTACTGGCTGGCGATGGGGAAATGCGTGGGCAAATCGAGGCCCTGATTGCACAGTATGGCTTGCAGTCGAAGGTACGCATTACCGGCTGGATCAGCAGCGACCAGGTGCGTACGGAAATTCTTGCCGCGCGCGCCCTGGTACTGCCCAGCTTTGCCGAGGGCCTGCCGGTGGTCATCATGGAAGCCATGGCCTTGCGCCGGCCGGTGTTGACGACTTATGTGGCGGGCATTCCCGAGCTCGTGCGCCAGGGCGAGAACGGCTGGCTGTTTCCCGCCGGCGAAGTGGAGGCGCTGGCCGCGGCGATGGCGGACTGCCTCGCGCAACCTGTCGAGGTGTTGCAGCGGATGGGCGAAGCGGCCTGGCAGCGGGTGGTGGAACGCCACGATATCGATACCGAAGCAGCCAGGTTGGCTGATTTATTCAAGGCACAAGCATGATCACGTTACTGGGTTGGCTGTTCAGCGCACTGCTGGTGCTCATCGTCCCGCCGGTATTGGTGTTGTCTGCCCAGGTGTTGCTGGCCTGTCTGCCTGCGCGGTCACGTCCGTTGACGCCGGGACCGCGGCCGAGGGTGGCGGTGCTGGTGCCGGCGCACAATGAATCCTCACTCATCGTTGCGACGCTGGACAGCATCCGGCCGCAGCTGCGGGAAGGCGATCGCCTGTTGGTGGTGGCGGACAACTGTTCTGACGACACCGCAGCGCTGGCCCGCGCCGCGGGTGCCGAGGTGGTGGAACGTCGCAACGAGCAGCAGCGTGGCAAGGGGTATGCGCTGGACTTTGGGGTGCGCCATCTGGCGATCGACGCGCCGGACGTCATGATCATTGTCGATGCCGACTCCCTGGTGAGTGAAGGCTCGATCGAGCGTCTCGCCGTGTGTTGCATCAACTCGGGGCGGCCAGCGCAGGCACTGTATCTAATGCATGCTCCAGCGGGTTCCGGGTTGAAAGTGCAGCTTGCCGAGTTCGCCTGGTGTGTGAAAAACCGAGTGCGGCCGCAAGGTTGGGCACGGCTTGGCTTGCCTTGTTCATTAATGGGCTCGGGCATGGCTTTCGTCTGGAAGGACCTGGCTTTGGTCGATCTCGCCAGCGGTCATATCGTCGAAGATCTGAAGATGGGTCTGGATTTTTGTCGAAGCGGCAAGCCGCCTTTGTTTTGTCCCGATGGGCTGGTCACCAGTTATTTTCCGCGCAGTGACGAAGGCTTGAGTATCCAGCGTAAGCGTTGGGAACACGGTCATCTGGGGGTCATCCTGGGTGATGCGCCAAAGTTGATGGTAGAGGCGATCACCCGGCGTAACGGGAGCCTGTTAGCGATGACGCTGGATTTGCTGGTGCCTCCGCTGGCCTTGCTGACGTTGGTTCTGGCCGCAGCCTTTATCCTCTCATGGCTGGTGTTTTTGCTGGGCGGAGCATTGGCGCCCGCAGTGATCGCTTCGCTGGGGATGGCGCTGTTGGGAGGGACTGTCCTGCTGGCGTGGAGTCGCTTCGGTCGGGGGATCATCGCTTTTTCGACACTGTTGTATGCGCCGTTCTACGCGTTAAAAAAAATCCCCCTGTACATCGGCTTTATTCTGAAGCGTCAGGTTGAGTGGGTGCGGTCGAAGAGGGACGATAATTAATGCACGCTTTGTCCTGGCAACACCGTTGGCAAACGATTACCCGAAAACTCAGGGTGGTCAGCGACGTTGATGATGAGCAACGATTGATTGAGGTGTTGTCCAGACCTGAAGGGACGACCGTGCTCGGATTCGCCAATGCCCATGCCATGAACCTGGTGGCAGCCAATACCGATTACCATAGCGCGCTGCTCTCGGCGGACGTGCTGCTGCGCGATGGCTCCGGCCTGGCCATCCTGTTTCGTCGCCTCGGACTGGAACCGGGACTGAATATGAACGGCACCGATTTCATCCCCAAACTGCTGGCCGCTTACAAGGGCCGGCGTGTGGCTTTCTGGGGGACTGAAGAGCCTTTTCTGACCCATGCCGTGCGGCACAGCGAAGCGCAATTTGCGGTCAATGTTGTCTCTGCGCATCATGGCTTCGCGCCAGTGGATACCTACATCAACCTTGCCCGGGAGTTTCAGCCGGAACTGGTTGTGCTGGGGATGGGCATGCCCAAGCAAGAAGCCGTTGCTGCCAGGCTGGCCGACAGCGGCGTGCCCTGTCTTGTCGTGTGCGGCGGGGCGATCCTGGACTTTCTGGGCGGCAAGGTGACTCGCGCTCCGCAATGGGTGCGTCGTATCGGTTGCGAATGGGTGTTCAGACTCATCACTGAGCCAAAGCGACTCTTCCGTCGTTATGTGATGGGCAACCCGCTGTTTCTACTGCGTACTTTGATCTTCAGGCAAGCCTGACTCAACAGGTCTTTTGATACCTGGCTCAAGCTTTTCCGGCGCCATAAAAACAGCGTCTGAAATATCTTGCAAAACTTCGGCGTTACACCTTTACTCATGTTGAAGTTTACTTGACGGGTGTGCTTGAGGTTGTTTGCTTCATTAAGATTGGCGTCAACAAAATGTTGTCGAACAATCTTGAGTTCCAGGGAAGGAGTGGCGAGTTTTTCGCAAGAAGAAGGGTGGCAGGCTCAAAGTGGATGACGGATTGTATCGAGATTGTAATAACCGACCGGTTTGAACAATGTGCTCAGTTGTCGCGCTTTCATTTCAAGTCTTTGGTTTATTGATTTGAAACTAAAATGGCCCTTCCTTGAATTGTGCTAATAACCAAATGAAAGAATATATAGCAGAACCCATGCGTCGCTTATTAACTCCTTCAATGCGATTTGAGCTAAGGAAAGCTGTCGCCTGGCTGCGGGATATTCTCGGACGAGCCTGTTTTTGGCGCTGGGAAATTGTCAGGTTCAAACTGCGGGAAGACAGCCTCTACGACATACTTTATGTGGGCAGGAAAACACAGCGGGAGTTTGTGAAGGTTTTACTGGGCGTCCAATCTCAAGGGGTTGATGGGCCGTTGAAGCTGGGCAAGTCAGACCGGACAGTGGTGGTCAGCGAAATGCCGACCCCGGGGGCCTTATACGTGCCTCAGTACTTGAGTGCTGTCGTGCCGCTGAGCAGGTCAATCGACGAGATCACCGCGAGATACAACACCGAGCTGCGTCGGAACCTGCGCAAGAATCGTCTGCGTTACCGCATGAAGCAAGCGTTGAACGATGACGAGATTGAAATCGCCGATAGGGAAATGCTTCAACCTTATGCCGCGGCCCGGCATGGTTCGGCCGCCTCACAAATTGAAGCACAGGAAGTTCATCGGGTGGCAAAAGTTGCCGGGCGACTCGATCTGGTGCTGCTGGAAGACGAGGTTGTTGCATGCCATCTTGGCTGTGTAGTCACCCGGGCAGGTAAGCGTTATTGGAGTACCGTGCGCTTCGGTTACCCAGATGTAGTGTTTTCGGATACAAAGAAATTACGTGAAGTTAACTCCATTACCACCTTCATGGCGCTGGAATGGGCGATTGAAAATGGTTTTGACTATTACGATATTGGAACTTGCCTGGCACGCCCGGACGACGGGCTTCTGGAATGGAAAAGAAGACGCGGTGGCGATGTCGATACGCTGGGTAACCACGGTTATTTGTTTGTTCAACTGCCCAAGGCAGGTGCGGCTCAGTTTCTCTGGGAGGCGCCGTTATTTGCGGTTGAGGGTAAAAACCTGACACTTCATCTTGGGTTGCCGGACGGGCCGAGTGATGAAGAAGTTACCAGCCGATATCGCGAGATGGGATTTGGTGGTCTTTCGACAATATATATCCATTGTTCCAGAGTGCCGGGAGAAGCGCTTCTCGACACCTTGCGCATTCGTTACGCTCATTTGAAGTCGCCCCCTGTCCTGGAAATTGTTGTATCCACCTGAACAAGTTGTTGCCTTTAAAAAGCCGGTTTTAACCAAGAACGCTTGTTGCTGTTTATCCATATCTGGATGGGGTGGCTATGTCTCAATTTAATGCATTGACGAGTGGCGGCCAATCGAAATGGAGCTTCGCGGCGTATAAGCACCTTTTCAACACGCGTGTCACTCGGACGCCGTCGCTGGCCCTTCAGAGTCAGGCCGTGAAAACCTGGGACATTGCCCCGGGCGAAATCGCGATGGCTCCGCCCGCGTTCTATTTGCCTGATCAACTGGAACGTGTGACGGGTTGGGCCGAGGCGCTTTTTTATCCTCATGAGCATCCTCGACGCACAATGGAAGGTATCGGTCGTGTTGAACATAGCCCGACCCGAGGCTACTTGCTGAAGGATGTCTGGTTGATCGATGGCACGCTCTACAAAGGCAATGCCAAATCATGGTTGACCCCGGGTGCTGGCCGGTTACCGGGCATTCGCGTAGAAAACGAAATCGATCGCGGCGCGTTGTATTGCACTGCGGGGGGAAACAAATGGTTTGGCACCTGGCTGATGGATGATTGTTTGACCTATCGATTAGCCTGCGACGAAGGTGTCCCGGTGACCACGGCACCCTTTGCCGATAATGTTTCCATTGCCAGGAACGGCATACTTCATGCCCCCGGTTACGAGAACTGGCTGGACATGAGGCCCGTTCGTTTACGTAATGCTTTTTTCCGTGAACTCGTGATCTTTGACGATCTGAGCCAAAACCGAAACAAGCACCTGCGTTTTCGGGCGATGGGTGAAAAATTGCTGTCGCACGTCAACGTCAGCGCTCATCCGGGCGTGTTCATCCTGCGAGGCGGCAAGGGTGAGCTGCGATTGCTGCGCAATGAGAGGGAACTGGCAGAGCGCCTGCGTGACCGTAGAGGCTTTCGCATTCTCGACCCGGCGACATCCGATGTTCCAACCATTGTCGCGGCCTGTGCCGGGGCAAGAACCGTGATAGGGATCGAGGGGAGCCAGCTTATCCATGGGGTCAATGTGCTTCCCCCGGGCGGCTCGCTGCTCGTTTTGCAGCCGCCTGATCGTTTCGTCTGTTTCTTCAAGTACCTGACCGATCGTGACCGGCAGAACTTTGGCTTTGTGGTCGGCACGCCCGCGGGCACCGGTTTCACCATTGACCCCGATGAAGTGGAGCGCACGCTGGATCTCTTTCCGTCATCGTACGGCGAGGCTTAATCCTCGCCTTTACGCGTGACCGGTTAGTAGGCTTGTTTGCCGGAGAAGGCCGATACCGTCCGTAAAAGAATGATGAAGTCCAGCCAGAGCGACCAGTTGTTGATGTACTCGATGTCTGAGTCAACCCGCCGAATCATTTGTTCTATATCTTTCGTTTCACCGCGAAGGCCACGCACCTGAGCCAGGCCGGTGATGCCCGGTTTAATGTTGTGGCGCGCAAAGTAGCCCGAGACATCGGGCGAGTACTGCACGTCGTGCTGGATCGCGTGCGGACGAGGGCCTACCAGCGACATTTCCCCCATCAACACGTTGAACAGCTGCGGCAGTTCATCCAGGCTGGTTTTCCGAATAAAGGCGCCGACCCTCGTCACGCGTGGATCATTCTTTTGTGCCTGCTTGACGGTGCCGTCCGACGCTTGATGGACCACCATGCTTCTGAACTTCCAGATCCGGAAAACTTCGCCACTCCACCCCATGCGTTGTTGACGAAAGAACACAGGGCCGGGGTTATCGATCTTGATCGCAAGGGCGACGATCGCCAGCACGGGCGCCGCAAAAAGCAGGATGAGAAAAGCTCCGACCTTGTCTTCGAGATTCTTCAGAAACAGCCGCATACCCATCAGCGGCGTTTCGGACAAGGTCAGCACGGGAATGCCGGCAATCTCGCGAACGCTGTGGTTGATCAACTTCAAGGCGAAAATGTCAGGCACCCAGTTAACCCTGACGTGTTTGTCGAACAGGCTTAAATAGACCTTCTGGATAACTTCGGAGCCGCCCACAGGGGTCACAAAATAGACGGTACGAATGGCGTGTTTGACAACCAACTCATCAAGATCGGAGATATTGCCCAGTATCGACAGACGAGTTGCGCCTTCCTGGCCTTCCTTTCCCCAGTCATCGTCCGCGCCAATCAACACACAGCCGACGATGCGTTCACCGAGCCAGGGGTTATTGCTGATTTTCTTGTGGAGGTAGCTCGCCAGTTCCCCCGAGCCAATGATCAGCGAATTTTCCAGTTGCGTCGGGTGAGCCAGAAACCGCTTCTGCATTTCCCGTGTGGCGAGGTGCAAAAACAACTGGGCAAAGTAGCCAAGAACAAATAACTCCCCAACCAACAGCCGCGAATACCGTTCGCTTGTTTTGGTCAGAAAAGCCATGGCCACGAGAAAACCAAAGGTCGCGGTCCACGCTTTCAGAAGCTTGAAGGCTTTGACGGTAAAACCGACATTGCTGCGGTAAATGGCGTAGTGGTCGTACACCACCGCCAATGCCCCCAGCAGGAGCAGGAGCAGGATGACGTAATCCTGGGAAATGAAGCCGATATGATAATTGATCAAAAACCACGCGACACCGGTTACCGCAACGCAATCGAGACCGGCCTGAATGACGATACTGGTGCTGCTTCTTCGCTGGAGAACGGAACGCGTACTGTTGGGCTCAAAAATCATTTTCAGACCTCATTTGCTTTCCCTTGCGCTCGATATGACAGGATTCAGGTCAAACAGCCCTCGCTTGAGAGCCTCAGCGCCACCGACAAGTTACTCATGCTTGTGACAGGTCTCCACCCTAAAATGTGTAAATCTGGTGAGACGAAGTCGGGTGCTATCACTTTAGCACCACTGTGCAAACATTCACTGAATCACTGCTGTTTCATACAACAATCAAGGCAAAAAATGAAGTTGGGCAGGAGGGGCCGAGCAAACACGGGGGGACGCCTCCGCGGTGTCTACCGCAGGCTTGTCTGATCAGCAATCTTGGGGACGGTAACTCGCGCGGGACAGACGTCTCGCAGGGCAGGGCGCAAGCGGCAGGGCGGGAACCGGGGTCCCCGTTTTCATCGTGGCGGTCCGGTTACACCGTTGTCAGTTATTCATCCCGTCTTCAATGGCGATGCCTTGCGCACGCATCTGCTGGATCAGTTCGGCGCGGGTGCCTGGAAGGTTGAGCATGGTTTTTGCACGCAGGGCCGCCACTTCTTCCGCGCTGTAAGGTTGATAATCCGCAGGTGTGCTTTTGCCGGCCATGCCGTCTGCACGCATGAGCCAGTTCAGCAAGTCGGCCAGCTGCGCGTTGTCCAGCGCGGACTGCGACATGCCGGGAACACGCACGAGAAACTCGCGCCCGCCCGGCACCTTGAGAAAGTTGCCGACAAATCCCGCCATCCGCGGTGTGTCATTGGCGGGGGAGCCCATGCCGTTGCCGAGGTGGCAACCGGCGCATTGCAATTGGTAATTCACGCCAACGCTGTAGCCGGCCTGGGCAATCGGTTTCTGCGGCGCTTCATTACCCGGCGCATGACGCTGCGCCGGGTCGGGGATGGCTCTGGCGTGTACGAGCGGGGCAGCCATGACGCAGGCAAGACCGAGGAATAGCAACTTACGCATGACAGACACCTTGTGCTGATGGCCGGTAACCGCAAATAAAAAAAACGACAAACCAAAAAAAAACCGCCGATTGCGCGAACAATCGACGGCAACTGCGCGTTAAACCGCCACGCCACGAATGATCGAAACGGTGCAGTGGTAGATGTGCGATTTGGCGGCCAGGCACCAGTTCACATCGTTGTTGTTGAACGGGCGATAGGCCGGTTCTTCACTGTCGTTACGGGTGCAGGCGCACTGGGCGCAGCTCTGTTTACCGCAGCAGTCGTTGTACGAAATGATGTAGTCCTTGCCGTCGGCCGGGTTGCGGCACGTGCCGATCCAGGTGACTTGCGACGCTTCGGTGCCCGGCGGGCAGGACGTCACCGACCCCCCGCAGCAGCTGCACAGAAAACCGTCGATCGAGCAGTAGCGCCAGTAGTCGCAACTGTTCGGATCACCCGGGTCACCGGCCTTCGGGTTGTCCGCGGCCAGGGCTTTGCTGGTGCGGTCCAGCGGCAACAGCAGGGGCAGCGCGGCGCCCGCGACCATCAGGGAACCCATGCGCGCCAGCAGTTTGCGACGCGAGGTGGTGTCGGCCACTCGACGGGTCGAGCGCTCGAATAACAGATCCAGCAGTTTCATAAAAGTCTCCCTGCCTTAATCAGTGGCTATGGCCGTGGCTGTGATCGTGAGCGTGCGGCTGGCTGTTCAGGTATTCCTGCAGCGTGGCGCTTTTCAGGTGTTCGACTTCGAACAGGCTGTCCAGGTGCTCGCGGGAGTTGACCAGGCCTTTGGCGCGCAAGGTGCCGGTCTTGTCGATCAGGGCGGCGTACGGCAGCTTGCCGATCTGATAGGTCATGCCGACTTCCGGCCCGACCACATAAGTGGCGTCTTCCAGTTTGTGTTCGCGGATCAGCGCTTGCTGGGCGTCCATGTCACCGTCGCTGATGAACACCACGTCGAGGCGATTCGCCTGTTCCCTGGCAATCGACTTGATCGCCGGCAGCAGGGATTTGCAGATCGGGCAGGTCGGCGAAAGGAAAAACAGCAGTTGGGATTTTTCACCGGCATAGCCGAAGTTGACCGGGCGACCGTGACGGTCGGAAGCCGTGACTTGCGGCGCGGCTTCGTTGACCGCCACGCCTTTGTCGACCATCAGCGCACCGGCCGGGGCCAGACGCCCGTGCAGCACACCAATCTGCCGGACCAGGCCCATGACGACAAACGCCACGGCCACCAGCAGTACCCAGAGCAGAACGTTGGAAACGATTAAGCCTTCCATTGATCACCTACCAATCAGTTTGAGCAGAAGAGGGGAGTTCGCCAGCAAGCCGTCGGCTGCGGCGTAAATCAGCAGCGCGACGGCGCTGGCGGCGACAGTGACGAAGCCGTCGAAAAAACCAAGGTCACGGGCGACCGGCGACACGCTGGCCAGCAGCGCCAGGACCACCAGCGCGCTGTTGCGCAACAGCAGAACCGGACGCAATGGCTGCGCCTGGTCCGGGCCGGCACAACCGCAGTCGATGTCGCCGCGACCGCGCCACAGGTTGATGCCGATGGCCGCGGCGTAGAGCGCGATCAGGCTGGCAGCACTGAGCGCCGCCCACGAACGGCAGGCCGGCACCAGCAGCGCAAAGGCAATCGCCAGTTCAATCACTGGAATGACTCGGGCGACAGGGCGCACGATCGCGTCAGGCAGCAGTTGGTAGTCGCCCAGTTGCCTGGCAAAACGTGCCGGTGCACGTAACTTGTGCGTCGCGGCACTGGCCAGCAACACCGCAATCGCGAGCGCGCTGGCAATGATGAAGATCGGATCGATATACATGGCCGAACCTCGTTTAGTAGCTCATGACCTGAGTCGCGGTTTTGGCGACTTTCGGCATGCTGCCAGTGAGCGTGTTGGTCTTGAGGTCGAAAATCTGCAAACCGCCTTCAACGTCCGTGCCGAGCAGCAGCGGCTTGTCGTCGCCGGTGGCCTGCATGCTCCAGACCGGTACCGGTGCTTCCAGCGTCGCCACCTTCTTGTGGGTTTTCAGATCAAACGCCCAGATCAGCGGGCTCGGGTCTTCCCACTTCATCGGTTCGTGAGCGTCGTGCATCAGCACGTACAAACGGTTCAGCTTTGGCGCGACGGCCATCAGCTGCCAGCCACCGGGCGCCCATCCGGCTTTCTTTTCCTCGTCGCTGGTCAGTGACCACGCCGGCAGGATTTTCGGTGCATCGGCAGAGAAATCCACCGGGCGCACCGTGCCCGTCGTGGTGGTGAAGTAATAGGTGTCGCCGATGTTCACCGCGCGCTCATTGAGCTTCTCAGCATTGGGGTCGAAGAACGGCGTGCGGCTGCGCGCGGTTTCCTGGCCCTGATCGTTGAGCGTGATCACCTGCAGGCTGCCATCGCCGCACAGCGAGGCGAAGCGGCGGTTGCCGATCGGGTAGTTGAGTACGCAACCCGGAATCGCCAGTTCAGCGGCGACGGACTTGGCCTGGGTGTCGACCACGGTCACTGAAGTCGACGGCGTGAAGTTGTAGACGTAGACGAAGCGGTCATCGCCGCTGGTCTTCAAGCCGTAGCGCTGGGTCAGCGACTCGGCGCGCTTGGTCGGAATCAACAGCTCCCAGGCCGGCGACAGGGTCGAGCTGTCCCATGCGGTCAACACATCCGTGCGTGTGCCACGGGTGCCGCGTGAGTAAAAGATGTCGGCGCTGTAGAGGGTTTTCTGATCGTGGCTGAGCGTCGAAGGCGCTGCAAAACCGGTGGGTACCATGCCGAGGACGCGTTTTTTGTCGGGGTCGACCACGGTGACGCGGCCGGCCACGAAGCTTTCGAATTCGACGTCGACGATGAACGCGCGATGGACTTCCGGTGGAAATGCCAGAACGGTCTGGCCGATCGTGTCAGCGGGCAGATCCGCGCTGGCATTGTTCAAACCCAGTACCAGCAGGCTGAGACTCAGCGCTGACTGTACGGTGATCCTGGTGGCTCGCATTAGGGGGAACTCCCTGAATTATTGTTCACGCAAATCGCGGATGCATTGGCAGATTTTTGCAGTTCGATTCTGCCTCGCCGGCCGAGGGGGTGAATTGCTGTGGCTGCCAAGTGTTTGTGTGTCTGTGCCAGTCTCAAGAAGCACATTTCGAAATCGCAGAAACTGCCGATCAACTGGGCGCGGGAGTCGGGTGAAAAACCTGTGGCAAGGGGGGTAAACCCCTCGCCACAGGTTTTCTGCTTGTCTCAGGTTTTGGTCGTAGCGAGTCTTCGAGTGTCAGGCGGGAGTGGCGAGGGGAAGGGAGAAGGTGAACACGGCGCCGCAGGGCTCAAGGTTTTGCGCCCAGATATCGCCACGGTGGCGGCCGATGATGTTTTTGCACAGCGCCAGGCCGATGCCGTTGCCGCTGACCTTGGAGGAGAAGAAGCCGTCGAAGAGCTTCTCTTGCGCCTGGGCCTGAATGCCGCGACCGCAGTCTTCGATGCGCACCAGCGCCAGGTGGTTCTCGGCGCTGGCCTGAATCCGCAACACCCGTCGTTCGACCGGCAAGTCGTTCATCTCTTCAATCGCGTTGAACGCCAGATTGAGAATGACCTGACCGATCAGCACTTTTTCGCAGCTCACCATCAGCGGCGTCGGGCTGGCGACAATGTCGACGCGGACCTGACTCGGGTCGGCGCGCAGGCTGATGAAGTAACGGGTTTCGCGCAGCAACGCATTGAGGTCGATCAGCTCTTCGCTTTGCTCCAGCTTGACCACGTAATCGCGCACGCTCTTGATGATCAGCGACGCATGCTCGATTTGCCGCACGGCGTTTTGCAAGCCCCAGGCGACGCCCTGATCGGTGGCTTGCTCTTTGTTCAGGCGAATCATCGCGCCTTCGATGAAGTTGCGGGTGGCGGCCAGCGGCTGGCTCAGCTCATGGGCAATCGCCACGGCCATTTCGCCCATGGCGTTGTAGCGGGCCAGGTACTCGAGTTTTTGCTCGCTGACGCGCCGCGCTTCTTCGGCGCGCACTTGCTCGGTGACGTCGCGAAACAACAGCAGATGGCCAACCAGATCGTCTTCGATTTCGATAAAACGACAGGTCGCCTCATGCCAGCGCCACTCACCGTCGCGGCGCTGCACGTGGTAATGCACGCTGAACGGTGCGTGTTCCGGTGTTTCGCTGGCCAACTGTTGCAACAGGCGCTGGCGTGACTCCTCGTCGCACCAGGACAGGAAATTTTCGCCGATCAGCGCGTGCTCTTCGCTGTTGAGCAAATGGGCGCCGGAGTCGCTGATAAAACGGATATCTCCCTCAGGACCAAGCACCGCAACACCTTCGGCCAGGTCCTGCATGAACGCCTTGAGCCGACTCTCGAAACGCTTGAGGTCGCGCTTGACCTTGTCTTCCCTGGAAATGTCGCGGAACTGCACCATCAACACATCGCGCCCTTCCAGATGCACCAGTGTGGCGACCGCCTCGGACAGAATTTCAACCCCCTGCTTGGAGCGATAACACCACTCGATGGCGCGCTGGCCCGTGCGCGCGGCGCCTTCGAGCCAGCGCAAACCCACCGAGCGCCGGTACTTTGGCGCATCGCGGGTCATGTCCGGGGCTTTGAGCGGCGTCAGTTCTTCCAGGGTGAAACCGAGCGCGCTCAGGGCGGCGGCGTTGGCCCAGAGAATCTCCTTGCTCTGTGCGTCGTGAAGAATGATGCACAACGGCATGGCTTCGATGAGGGTGAAAAAGTCGTGCGGTTTTGGCAGGTACATCGCGCAGCCCAGAGGAACCGGTGAAAGGGAAGTATGGCGTTTTATACCGTCTTGCGCGTGGGGATGCGCTCAGAAGTAACCGGGGGCGGGCTAGGGGATTTCTTTAGCCAAGTGGCTACACGCACCAATAGTGGCGACCCGATGCGGTTTTTACACTGAGCCCATCAACGGTCGCCACGCCGCCAGGCAGGCTCCGACCAATAACAATTAAACGGAGAGAAGCCCATGCTGCGTTCAGCTGTCGCGGAGAAAGACCCTCTGCCAGGCGTCGACGAGAACACCGTCCACAGCCAGGCCTTTGAGCAGGTGCTGGAGGAAGTGCGCCAGCGTCGTGAGGAATTCGACACCGGCTCCCACGTGCCGAGGGACATGATCGAACGCTTCAAACAGGTGGGCATCTACCGTGCCGCCACGCCGAAATGCTTTGGCGGTGACGCCCTGGCGCCGGCGCTGTTCCTGCGAATGATCGAACGCATTTCCGAAGCCGACGGCTCGGCCGGCTGGGTGGCCAGCTTCGGCAGTGCGGGTGTTTATCTCGCCGCATTGCCGCCAGAAACCCTCGCTGAAATTTACTCGAAAAGTCCTGACCTGGTGTTCGCTGGCGGCTTGTTTCCGCTGCAACCCGCCGAAACCGTCGAGGGCGGCTGGCAGGTCAGCGGCACCTGGAAATTCGCCAGCGGCTGCAAGGGCGCCGATCTGCTCGGCGTGGGTATTGGCGCTGCCGGCGGCAAACCACGCACCGCGGTCTTGCGCGCCGATCAAGTCGACATCGTCGAAAACTGGGACGTGGTCGGCCTCAAAGGCACTGGCAGCCACGATTTGCGCGTCACCGACCAACGCGTTGATGAACGCTGGACCTTCATCCGTGGCGGCGCTTCGACCATCGACGAGCCGCTGTTCCGCTACCCCTCGATTGCCTACGCCGCGCAAGTGCTGGCCGTGGTCAACCTCGGTCTGGCCCGCGCCGCGCTCGATGAAGTCAGCCGCATGGCGGCCGGCAGCGGCATCACCGGCGCGCCGAAAATGGCCGACCGTGCCTACGTGCGCATCGAGATCGCCAAGGCCGAAGCGCGTTTGGCCGCCGCGCGCGGTTTCTTCTACGGCGCCACCGAGCAGGTGTGGCATTCGATCCTTGCCGGCAACCCGGTTACCGCCGAACAAACCAGCCTGTTGCGCCTCAGTGCGATCCACGTTTCCCAGGCCGGAGCGGCCGTGGTGCAGAGCGCTTACAGCCTCGCCGGCACCACCGCGATTTACCTGCGCCATCCGCTGCAGCGCTACCTGCGCGATTCGATGGTGGTCACCCAGCACGCGTTCCTCAGCGAAGGCCTGTACGACGGCGCCGGCTCGGTGTTCCTCGGCGTGCCGCCATTCCCTGGCTACATCTGAACCCATTATTCAAAGGATCAACCCCCATGTCCCAGACCACCCAAGAACCTCTGCGCGTCGTCTTTTGCATCGGTATCACCCAGAATTTTTTTGACCTGCCCACCGGCGAAGGCCTGAGCGTGTGGAAGGGTTTCAGCCAGATGATGGGCTCCCTCGGCGCCATGCCCGGGATTACCGTTCTCGGCGCGATGGACGATGACCGGCTGATGGTCGGCCCGTCCACCACCTCACCGTGGACCGTCTACATCATGGCCGACGTCGACTGCCACCAGTCGGTGATCGACGCCTGCAACCTGTTTCGCACCACACCGGTGAACGAATACAGCCTGTGGCGTTACGCCAAGGTAGAAGCGCGCATCGGTCGCCCGCTGACCATTCCAGATGCGGCCAGGGTGTAAGCCATGAACGAGGCCTTGCTGCAGCGTCTCGCGACGCTCGAAGGGGAGAGTCAGGTGCGTCGCTTGATGGCGCGTTATATGGACTTGTGCGATGTGCCGAGGGCGGTGACTCAAGTCAGCGAGTTGGCGGCGTTGTTCTGCATCGATGCGATCTGGGAAGGCATCGGCAGCGTCACCGCGCAGACCTTCGGCCAGCACCGTGGGCGTGATGCGGTGGCGGCGTTCGTCGGCAGTTACTTGCCGCCTTCGGAGCACTTTCGCCTGAACCTGCATTACCTCACCAGCGAGTCGATCACGGTCGACGGCAACACGGCCCGAGGGCAGTGGATCATGCAGCAGATATCCACTTACACCGATGGCCGCAGTGAGCTGTTCGGCACACGGTTGAATATCGATTTCCGCTGTGTCGACGGCTCCTGGCTGATCGCGCATTTGCGTACGCAACGCTTGTTCAACACGGACCTCTTCACCTCGGAGCCGGGCGCATGAGTACGTTTATCAGCGAATTTCGACTCGGTGGTGGCGGCAAACGGGTCGCGATCAAAGACTCGATCGACATTGCCGGCCATCCGACGCGTTCGGGCAGTCGTGCATTTGCCGATGCCAAACCGGCGGTGCGCAACGCCGACGTGGTGGACGCGATCCTCGATGCAGGCTGGCAAATCGTCGGCAAAACCAACCTGCACGAGTTGGCCTTCGGCGTCACCGGCATCAACGACTGGACCGGCACCCCGATCAATCCGCAGGCGCCGGACCGGGTGCCGGGCGGTTCCTCCAGCGGTTCGGCCGCAGCCGTCGCCGCCGGTCTGGCGGACATCGCCATTGGCACCGACACGGGCGGTTCGGTTCGCGTACCGGCGGCGTGTTGCGGCATTGCCGGGTTGAAGCCGACATACGGGCGGGTCAGCCGGGTCGGCGCCCATCCGGCGGTTTCCAGTCTTGATTGCGTCGGGCCGTTTGCTGCCGACATGGCGGATTTGATTGCTGCGATGCAGGTGATTTGCCCTGGCTTTCAGGTTCAGGGTTTGCCAACGAGTAGCGCGTCAGTCGGTTTCCTTGAAGTCGATTGCGACCCGCTATTGCAAGCCTGCCTCGACACCGCCGTCGACCGTGCCGGCTGGCGTCGCAGCCTCCTGCGCCTGAGCGAATTCGAGGCCGCGTTTGCCGCCGGCCTGACCGTCATCAACGTCGAAAACTGGGCCGCGTTCGGTCACCTCACCGGTAAAGGCCTGATCGGCGCGGATGTCGAGCAACGTCTGTTGGCCGCCAGCCGTACCAACGCCGCCGAGCTGGCGCAGGCTGAAAAAGTTCGCGCACGTTTCACTCAGCAAGTGGACGCCGCCCTGGAGGAGTTTGCGGTGCTGTTGTTACCGACGATGCCAAGCCTGCCACCGACGCTGATTGAAGCGCGCAGCGCGAGCAAAGCCGTGGCCGGCATGACGCCACTGGTTCGGCCTTTCAACCTCAGCGGCCATCCGGCACTGACGGTGCCGGTGGAACTGGAGTGCGGCGGGCTGAAAGTCGGCCTGCAGATTGTGGGCCGTAAAGGCCAGGACGAGCTTGTCTGCGCCTTCGGTGCGCAGCTGCAACAGAGCATGGCCCTTGAGCGGCCAACCCCTGAAAATAAGTCATAAGAAAAGCCATGAGGAGAACCGCATGAGCACTCATGAATACCGGCTGATCGCATCATCGAAAAGCCCGGACGAACTGGTCAGCCACGACCGGGTCGACGTTTCGCTGTACAACGACCCGGCACTGTTCGAAGCCGAGCTGGAAAAGATTTTCTACCGCACCTGGGTCTGGGTTGCCCACGAAAGCGAAGTGCGCAACAGCGGCGACTTCAAGACCGCGACCATCGGCCGTCGCCCGGTGATTGTGGTACGCGACAAGAAGGGCCAGATCAACGTCCTGGAAAACCGCTGCCGGCACCGTGGCGCCACGGTGTGTGAAAAGCACAAGGGCAACGCCACCGGTTTCACCTGTCCGTATCACAGCTGGTCGTATGGCCTCGACGGCAAACTGCGTGCGCTGCCTTATCCGGATGGCTACGAAGGCATTCTGGAAAAGTCCGAACTGCCGCTCACCCGCCTGCGCGTGGAGAGTTATGCCGGCATGGTCTTCGCCAGTTACAACGACGAGATCGAGCCGTTGGTGGATTTCCTTGGCGGTGCAAAACACTGGATGGACCTGTTCATGAAGCAGGGCGCCGGTTACCCGATCAAGACTCAGGGCGAACACAGGTTCAGCTTCAAGGGCAACTGGAAGATCCAGCTGGAAAACACCACGGACGGCTATCACTTCCCGATCGTACACAAGTCGTTCATGTCGTCGGTGGACGAAGAAACCTCGGAAATGCTCTCGTTCATGACCGACGAGCAAGCCGTCACCCATTCGCTGGGCAATGGCCACAGCGTGATGGTGATGGTCCCGGAGCACGTCGATCTGGATCACGACGACGGCACCGAACAATTGCAGGAACGCTTCGCTCACGTCACCGAAGAACTGTCGAAAACCATGGAGCCTGCGCAAGTACGCCGCATCGTCCGTTCGCTGCACGGCGCCGGTTTCAACCTGAACCTGTTCCCGAACGTCGCGATGTCGATGTCGTTCTTCCGCGTGCTGCGTCCGGTCTCGGTGACTGAGACGGAGATCCGTCACGTCGCGCTTGGCATGGATGGCGGTCCGGAAATCGCCAACCGCGAACGCTTGCGTATTCACGAGCATTTCCAGGGTCCGTTCGGTTTCGGCAGTCCGGACGATGCCGAGGCCTGGGACCGAGTGCAGCGCGGTTCGTACGCCGGCGTCAATGCGCCGATTCTGGTCAACCGCGGCCTCAATCGCGAAATCATTGCTGAAAACGGTGACAAGGTTAGCCACGCCACCGATGAGGGCGGCATGCGCGGTGCCTATGACATGTGGAAAAGGATGATGAGCCAATGAGCAATCACGACACCCTGAACGGTTTTTCCGGCCCGTTGGCCCAGGCCATCGAGTTCATCTGGCGCGAAGCCGAACTGCTCGATCACAAGCGCTACGCCGAATGGGCAACATTGTGGAGCGACAACGGCCGCTACATCGTGCCGATCGACCCGGACACCGAAGACTTCGAGGCCAGCCTCAACTACGCCTATGACGATGCACGCATGCGTGACTTGCGCATCGAACGCTTGACTGCCGGCTACTCGCCGTCGGCGGTGGACGCGGCGAAAACCGTGCGCAGCGTTTCGCGCTTTCGTCTGGTGGAAGCGGCGGGGGACGTGGTTGACGTGAATTCCGCGCAGTTGCTGTACGCCTACAAACGCGGCGTGCACACGCCGTTCGTGGCTGACCTGAACCATCGCATTCGCTTCACCGACGGTGTCGCGAAGCTGGAGCGCAAGGTCGTGCGCCTGATCAATTCCACGGACAGCCTGAGCGCGCTCGGTTTCCTGCTGTGAGGGTCAACACCATGAACCGAGTAGCCTTGGTCACCGGCGCGTCGCGCGGTCTTGGCGAATGCATCGCCCGTCGTTTGCACGCGGCGGGGTATCGCGTGGGTCTGGCGGATGTGCGCCTCGACGGCGTGCAACGTCTGGCGGCGCAGCTGGATGGCAGCGGCGCGAGTGCCGTCGCCATCGAACTGGACGTGCGCAATAAAGCCGATTTTGTCCGTGCCCGCGACGTGCTCGCCGAGCGGTGGGGCGGCACCGACATTCTGGTGAACAACGCCGGTGTGTCGAAAGTGGCGGCACTGATGGACATCACGCCGGAAGAGTTCGATGAGTCGCTGGCGATCAACCTGCGCGGCACGTTTGTCGCGTGCCAGGTGTTCGGCGCGCACTTTGCCGAGCGCGGGTTCGGCCGCATCGTCAACATCGCCTCGCTTGCCGGGCAAAACGGCGGCACCGCCACGGGCGCACATTACGCGGCGGCCAAGGGGGGGGTGGCGACGCTGACCAAAGTCTTCGCCCGTGAACTGGCGCCGCAAGGGGTGACGGTCAACAGTCTCTCGCCGGGGCCGCTGGACTTGCCGGTGGTGCGTGAAACGGTGGCGCCGGAGCGTCTGGAACAGATCCTGAAAATGATCCCGACGGGCACCCTCGGCGATCCCGGGTTCATCGCCGACACGGTCCTGCTGCTGATCGCCGATCATGCGGCCTCGGTAACCGGCGCGTGTTGGGACATTAACGGCGGGTTGTTCATGCGCTGATTTTTCGGTGCGACGCGGCCCGTTGTGGCGAGGGAGCTTGCTCCCGCTCGACTGCGCAGCAGTCGCAAAAACTGCGAGATTCGGGGCCACTTCGCAGCCCAGCGGGAGCAAGCTCCCTCGCCACAGAGGCTCCCAGACCACAGGTCCGTGTTCGACTTGAAGGCTCCTTAATAAAAACAACCGTATTTCAGGTGACGCAATGATGAAGGTGAAGATCGAAAGGATCGTCGACGAAGCGCTGGATATCCGCTCCTTTCGCCTCGTGCGCAGTGACGGTCAGCCGCTCGACGCCTATGAACCCGGTGCCCATGTCGACCTGACCGGGCCGACCGGGGTCACTCGCCAGTATTCGCTGTGCAGTCCGCCCCAGGACCGTCGTGCGTATCTGGTCGCGGTGAAGAAAGAAGCGCAGTCCCGGGGCGGCTCGGCGGCGCTGCACGAGGTGGAAGAGGGCATGGAGCTGGAAATGGGCGCGCCGCGCAACCTGTTCCGCCTCGACCCGACGGCCACCGAGCACGTGTTGTGCGCAGCCGGTATCGGCGTCACGCCGCTGCTGAGCATGGCCTATCGGCTGGCGGAAACGGGCCAGCCGTGGCGCTTGCATTATTTTGCTCGTTCGCCGCAGTACGCGGCGTTTGCCGAGCTGTTGGCGAGCACGTTCGCCGGGCATGTGCAGTTCCACTACGGACTCGAGCCGGGTGATATGGATGCCGCGTTGAGTGAATGCCTGAACCAGGCGGGCAGTGCCGCACATGTCTACACCTGCGGCCCTGCGCCGTTCATGAACACAGTGGTGGACGTCGCGGCGCGCAGTCGGTCTGACGACGCTATCCACCTCGAACACTTCCAGGCCGACCCGTCGGCCAATGCCGGTCCGAGCGGCGGATTCGAAGTGGAGCTCGCCAGTTCCGGCGTGGTGCTCCAGGTCCCGGCCAACGCCAGTCTGATCGATGTGTTGCAGGCCCATGGTTGCGACATCGACACCGAATGCCGCGAAGGCATCTGCGGCACGTGCATCGTCGAGGTACTGGACGGCGTACCGGAACACCGTGACAACTGTCTCTCGAACAAGGAGAAGGCGTCCAACAAGCAGATTTGCGCCTGCGTTTCCCGGGCCGTTTCCGCTCGTCTGGTATTGGACATCTAACGCAAGGGAAGGCTGGCAAGCCAGCGCCGGAGCCTGTTGAATAGCGCTCTGGCGGCCGTCAACGGAGGAGACTGCCAGGTACGTAATATTTGCCGAACCGCTCGACGAAGCGGTCGAAAAATAACAATAAAACAGGCGTGAGGCTTTGCAGTGATGATGACTTCTTCGGCGGTTCGCAATGAGGCGTTCGAAAACTGGTTGAGCCAGGTCAACCAGGCCTGTGGGCGTTTCGATGCCAGGGCCCTGGATACGGATTTCTACGGTGAGCTCGCGGAATACCGCAGCGGTGCCATCAACCTCAGTGTGGTCGACATGGCGCACGTGCACCTGTATCGCACCAGCAAAGACGTCAGCGTCAGCCGCGACGGCCACTATTACGCGGTGTTCCAGATGCGCGGCAGTTCACAGCTGGAGCAGGGTGAAAATCGCGCTCGACTGGGGGCGGGCGACATCGCCCTGATCGATGCCTGCCGCCCAAGTGACATGACCTATAACGAGGACTCCCGACAGCTGTCGCTGATCCTGCCGCGTCAGGTGGTCGAGCGCGGTTCGCATTTCAATGCGGTCAACTGCGCCACCCGAATCGCGGCCAGCACGCCACTGGCAGCGATGGCCAACAAACTGGTCATGGACACCCGGCAGCAGGAAGGCCTGGACATGCAAGAGAGCGAAGCGGTGCTCGATGCCCTGGTCAGCCTGCTGTTGCCGGGGATCAGCACCCGCGACAGCGGCGGCGATGCCCACGAGCGGCAGTTTCGCAAGATCATCGCCTACATCGACGAACACATCAGCGCCGAAGAGCTATGCCCCGAGCTGATCGCCCGGGAGGTGGGGATTTCAGTGCGGGGGTTGTACCGGATGTTCTCCAAGCGCGGCCTGGTGGTGGCGCAATACATCAAGCACCGGCGCCTGGATTTCTGCGCAGAGAACCTGCGCCGCTCCAACGTTGAACAGAAGCTTTCGGCGCTGTGTTATGCCTGGGGATTCTCTGATTCCAGTTACTTCTCGTCAGCGTTCAAGTCGCGTTTTGGCGTGTCGCCGGGGGTGTACCGCAAGCGTTATAGCCAGAACTGATTGCGTGATGGCGCTCTGACAGTCCCCGAAGCGCCTCAATGCCGCGCCGGCTCTTCCGCTGGCAAATGCAGCACTTCACGCACCAGCATGGCAATGCTGGTCACGCCCATTTTTTCCTTGATCTTGGTCCGGTGCACATCAACGGTTTTCACGCTGATGTTCAGCTCCCGGGCGATGACCTTGCTCGCCTTGCCATCGATCACCAGCATCAACACTTCTCGCTCACGACTGGTCAGCAAGGCCAGTTTGCTTTGCAGGTGCTGGCGTTGCTCCTGATCGGCCTGGGCATGCACGGCTGCCTTCAGCGCCGCCTGAATGCGGTCAATCATTTGCTGCGGGTTGTAGGGCTTCTCAACGAAATCCAGCGCACCGTTCTTCATCGCCGTCACCGACATCGGAATGTCGCCATGCGCGGAGACGAAGATGGTCGGCAGGGTGCTGCCGCGCTGGTTGAGGATTTCCTGCAGCTGAAAGCCACTGGTTTCCGGCATGCGCACATCCAGCACCAGGCACGCCGGTTGCCTGGGGTCGTACTGACTCAGGAACTCTTCAGCGCCGGCAAAGCACTGCGCCTGCACGCTGACCGACTCCAGCAACCAGGCCAGCGACGTGCGCAAATCCTTGTCGTCATCAACGATATAAACAATCGGTTTGCGGGTTTCCATCAGGGACTGCCACGAGAATTTCTAATTATTGTTTTCGCACGCGTGCACGCTGCGGCGGACATCGGCGCCTGTGTTGACGCCCATCAGCAGAATACCCATTGCGGCAGGCCCTGACGATAAAGAAACCACCTAGTCGACTAGCGGAAAGCCCACCTCGCCATGGGATTCGTCAGAATGGTTGCGCGCCGCGCCGGGCTTTAGTCTTGTTCCATCACCTACGGGCCGCGAACGCGCGGTCCTCAAGAAGGAAGGGGCATCGACATGGCCGACCTGAGCCAGCAGCAAATCGACTTTCGCAACGCCATGGCGCAGTTGCCGGCGGCGGTGAACATCATCACCACCAACGGCCCCGGAGGGCGCTGCGGCATCACCGCCAGCGCCGTGTGCTCGGTGACGGACTCGCCGCCGACCGTACTGGTGTGCGTCAACCGCAACAGCGCCACCCACGATGTGTTTCGCACCAACGGCCGGCTGTGCGTGAACGTGCTGTGCGGCGAACAGGAAGAGCTGGCCCGGCACTTCGCCGGGATGACCAAGGTGTCGATGGAAGAGCGTTTCGCCTGGGATCTGTGGGACGGCGGCGACACGGGCGTGCCGGTGCTGCGGGATGCGCTGGTGCAGCTGGAAGGGCGCATCAGCGAGTGCAAGGAGGTGGGGTCGCATTCGGTGATGTTTGTGGAGTTGTCGAAGGTCGGGGTGCGTGGAGAGGGGGATAGCCTGGTGTATTTCAACCGGCTGTTCCATCGGCTGGAGCATGCCGGAGCGCATTGCTGAGAGACCGCGTTATCGTTCATCGCGGGCAAGCCAGGCTCCCACAGGGCTTGCCCGCGATGGCGGAAGATCAGGCAACGCTCATTTCAGATCCGAAAACTCCCCACCAACTGATTCAACCGCCCAACCTCCCGCTCCAGTTCGGTACAGGCCTGCAACGTCGATTGCAGGTTCTCTACCCCTTGTTGGTTCAGTGTGTTGATCTCGGTGATGTCCACGTTCAACGCCTCGACCACCGACGTCTGTTCCTCAGTCGCCGCAGCGACCGACTGGTTCACATTGTCGATCTCGCCAATACGCTGGGTCACGCTGCCCAGCCGCTTGCCGGCGAGGTTGGCGATGTTGACGCTTTCCTCGCTGTGTTGCTGGCTCTCGGTCATGGTCGTCACCGATTCACGCGCACCGATTTGCAGCGCTTCGATCATCTGTTGAATCTCCGCTGCCGAGGTCTGCGTGCGCCCGGCCAGGCTGCGCACTTCATCGGCAACCACCGCAAAGCCACGGCCTGCTTCACCGGCCCGCGCCGCTTCGATCGCTGCGTTGAGCGCCAGCAGGTTGGTCTGCTGAGAGATGCCCTTGATCACTTCGAGGATCTGCCCGATGTTCACAGTTTTACTGTTCAGCACTTCGATGTTGACGCACGACGCACTGATTTTTCCGGACAGTTCGTTCATCACCTGAATCGTGCGCTCGACCACCTGACGCCCGTCTTCGGCTTGTTGGCGCGCGGCGGAGGCTTGCTGTGAGGCGTCGGAGGCGTTGGTCGCAATTTCCTGGGCGGCGGCGCCCAGTTCGTTGATGGCCGCCGCCACGCTGTTGGTTCGGATCGATTGTTCGTCGAAGTTGCTCATCGATGAATGGGTTGCCAGCAGCACGCGTTTGGCACCTTCATTGACGCCGGTCGCCGCTGAAGACACTTCGCGGATCGAGTGATGAATGCGCTCGACAAACCGGTTGAACGCGGTTGCCAGTTGGCCGATTTCATCCCGTGATTGCACCGCCAGCCGTCGGGTCAGATCGCCTTCGCCCAAGGAAATGTCCTCCATGACCCGCGTCAGTAATTGCAGTGGCCGGGTGATGCGATAGGCCGCGTACCAGATCAACACCAGCCCGAGCAGGGCCGAACCGCCGCCCAGCAACAACTCCAGCGCCGTGCTTTGCACGCCTTGCGCGTCCAGTGCCTTTTGCAGCGTGGTGACAGGCGCAAGCAGCACATCCTGAGGCACGCCGACCAGGACGCCCCAAGGCACTGCACCGGCAATTGGCGCCAGCGGTTCGAGGACGTTGATCTGTTGCCGGTCGACGAACACCTTCGGCTGGCCCTGACGCAAGGTGTCCATGACCTCGGCATTCTCCAGCGGCTGGCCGAGGCGACTGACGTCCTGGCTGTTGGCGGAGATCACGCCACGGGGGCTGACGATGCTGATCTGCCCGTTACCATCGAACAGTTGGAGCGCACTGGCTTCGCTGTTCTGTTGCAGGGCGGCGAGGTTGATGTCGAGGCCGACCACGGCGATGACTTTGCCATTGTCGATCAGCGGAAACGCAATGCTGGTCACCAGTTTGCGGCTGCCGGACGCCTCGTCGAAATACGGCTCCAGTACGCAGGCTTTGCGGCTGTCGCGGGCGCAGGTGTAGAAGGCGTTGTACGGCGCGCCGCTGGGACCGGGCGAGGTGTTGGCGAGCAGCGCTTCGTCACCGATCACCGCTTGCAGTTCGCCGGGTTTGCTTTGCACCCAGTACAGGGAAAAGCGCCCGGTTTCGTTGCTGCCCATGACGGCCTGATCGACAAAGCTGGCGTCGGCACCGTCCAGGGCATCGGGTTCGAAAATAACATAAAGCCCGAGCAGGTCGGGCTTGTCGATCAGGGCCTGATGCAACTGGGTGCTCAGCGCCTGGCGCAGTTGTGGGCGGGTCAGGTTGCCCTGGTGTTGCAGCTGCCTGAGGTAAAGCAGATAGCGCGACAACCCTTGGCCATATTCGTGAGTCTGCATGAAGGTGCGTTGCACTTGCATCGCCTGCACTTTGCCCAGTGCCTGCATGTGTTCCCTGGCGGCATTGGCGAGCATTTCGCTGCTGGCCCGGGCCACTTGCTGGCTGCTTTGATGGGTCTGGTACAGAGACAAACCCATCAGCAAACCCACCACCAACAACAGGCAGAGGCCGGCGAGGAGGGCGATCTTGCTCTGAATCGTCAGGAATTTCTTGTGCATTGGAAAGGCCTTTTTCCATCGGGGCAGCGGATGCGCCACCGCCCCGGTCTGGCTTAGAAAGTGGTGGCGAAAATCACCTGGCTGTAGAGGTTCCTGTCGTTGTTGCCCAACTGCGTGCCGCCCTGATCGGCGCTCTTGTCCGGCTGGAACAGACCGATCAGCGGCATCACGCTCAGGTGCTCGTTGACGTGCCACTCGGCGTACAGATCAACCTCGTGGCCATCGGTATTGCCGAGGTTGCGGTCGATGGTGTCGAAGTTGAAGTACAGGGCGCCAACCGTCAGGTTCTCCAGTGGCGAGACAGAGAACTTGACGTTCTGGATCCGCGAGTTGGCGTTGAACGGACCGGCGTAGTTGCCCGCCACTTCGCCCTGGAACCAGGTGCCGAAACCACGGCTGAAACCGTAGAACAGCGTGTCGTAGCCTTCCGAGAAACGGCTGTAGCGGTAGCTGACATACGGCGACCAGACCACGTCGGAAAAGGTCCAGCCGGCTTCCAGGTACCAGGCGTCTTCGGTCGAGGTGTGAGGCTTGTCCTGTTTGGCGTATTCGCCGGAAAGGAACAGGTCCTTGACCCCGGCATTGCCGGTAGCGCGCAGGCTGTAGGTTTTCATGCCGTCGCGTTCGAGTTGAATCGGCGAGGCGTACTGTTCGTCGATATCGGTGGTGTCGATGTAAGTCAAACCGACGGTGCCGACATCGGACACGTGTTCCAGGGTGCCGACATACATCTCGGTCATGGCTTGGGCACGGTTGTCCGATTTCAGCCACATCAGGTCGCCACGCCAACCTTCCTTGCCTCCAATGCGCAACACGGCCGTCTCGTCGAACGCCTTGCGCGCCGCCAGCCAGTAAGCGCCTCCGCGGTTGAATTCGCCGTCGGCCAGGCCGTTGCCCAGGTTGAGCGCGTCACCATTAATCAGGAAGCCATCACCGACCACGATGTTCTGACGGCCGAAGGACAGGTCGACGCCATCCTCACCCAACACGTCGAACAGCTTGCCCGAACGCCAACCGAGGTAGGCGTCTTCGAATTTGGTGGTGCGTTCCGAACCGTCGGTGAAACCCGCGGCATCGCCGTCGCCCCAGGTGCCGGAGCTGAGCATATTGGCCGCGCCGTACGCGGTGCCCACACCGGCCAGGCCCTTGTCGAAGCTCAGGCCATATTTGACGTAGCCTTCGCGCCACGAAGAAGAACCCTGATCGAGACGGCCGGACAGCGCGTAGTTTTCCTGACTGTGGAAAATACCGAATACCGCTTCCAGCGTGGCGTTCAGGTGACTGTCGTCATCGGCGTAGAGTTCATACGCGCTGGCATGGCCAGCACTGATCATCAGAGCAAGCGTAGAGAGACGAAGCAAGGGGGACTTGAGCATGGTGTGGCATCCGTTCTTGTTCTTGAGCGCAGGTTTGCGGTCTTTTTCGATACTAAGGCGCGGAACTTTTCCGGCCTTTTGTGTGGTTGCCAATTAGTTGGTTGTGCATGCCAGATTTTAGGAAGGGGGCACCTGACAGGCTGTTTCACGTTTGTTTACACCCTCGAGTGGAGTTGCCAAAGGTATCCACACAGAGCGTGAGCCATGACCTCCGACTTAAGTGGCGAGCCCAAAATTGCGCGGCGAACCACGCATCACAACCACCCGGCTATCAATAATAACTACTCTGGTTATCGCTACCGTTTGTCGCTTTTTTTTTGAAAAAAACTCGAGTAATCAGCAGATGTTTTGAAAGATGCGGAATCTTCTTACGACGCTCCTACAGATACCCGAGTCGAACATTACTCCGTTTTCGCCAATATCTATGATGGGTAAATCGAGGGTTTTTAATAGCTTATAAAGTGGTGTTATAAATTCGTTTGAACTTAAACATTAGTTGAATCGAATTGGCTTCTCTATTTTTTGCGAGAACTTTCCTAGGGGCTCGTGAGAAGTGTCCTACATGCAAAAAAATCTCTCCTTGCTGCCTGGCCAAAAAATGAATAAATATAAAGCGCCGCCAGCATCTGGAGGCACTTCCTAAAATAGCGAGTGAAAAATAATGAAAATCTTGTTAAGTCAGGGAGTTGGCTGTGTTAGATATATCGGATTGCGACTATCCGGGCTCATGTTTGTTAACAGTTTACGGTCAGGCTGATGAAAGCCGGAATGTGCATTATTGTGCTGGAATGGCATACGCAGGGTCATTAGCGTCGGCATTAGAGAAATCAATATATGAGCTTTGGCAAACATATAGGTTCTTGGATTTGTTCGCTGCTACGGAGGGTGATGTTGAGGAGGTTGAAGACTCGTATTTACGATATTTTATTGGTTGTAATAAGTATGAGACGTTTCAAGAGATAACGTCGATAAATATCAGTGGTCGCGCCCCAAGGAAGCCAACATTTTATTTTAGTTTGGACGGGCTTTTGACTGTGCTGAGCGCTCAAGAAATCGACGGTTATCTTTACACTGAAACTATCAGCATGGAAAACTCCCAGTATCATTTCTGCAAATTTTTTTCTCCAGATTTTTTTCTTCATATGAACAACTCAAAGAATATAAATATCAAAAATAGATATTCCCGCAGGTTTTTCGATTCGATATTGGCTGGTCGAAAAAGAGTAATGGTTCCATTTCCTTAGGAGATTAAAGATGTCATCTTCTATAATAAAAAGATCTGTAATGTTGATGCTTTTATTTGTAAAAGAACAATTGAAGGAGCCTGTTGCGCTTTTTTGGATGATTGTTTCTCCAGCAACGACATATTATTTGCTGGCCTATTTGCGAGGAGGTGTTGTTGATTCAGGGGTGGGTTACTGGGAACGTACTTCCTGGTTTTATGCGTATATTTCTTCGAGTGTAGCTCTGTTTGGTTTTTCTTTTTACATAGTTGGGAGGAGGGAAAGTGGTTTTATCAGGTCTTTCATATATACATTTGAAGCAAAACTAGTTTTTATGCTGGCGCAATTTTTATCTTATTCCTTGATCGCTATCATTTATTGTAGTGTCTTTTATGCGTTGGTTTATTTTTCTATCGGTTCTTCTGATGTTCCTGGACTTTTGTCAATTGTTTTTCGTTTTTTCTTGTGCTACGTGCTGTTTAGCGTGCTCGGAATTCTATTGAGTTTATTGCCTATAAATTTCCAGAATGCTGGTACTGTCTTTTCGATTGCTTCGTTTGTAATGCTTGTTTTGGGTGTGGTTAGTATTCGTAGTACACACCCGATTGTTGAAGCTCTTAATGTTGTAAATCCACTATTTATCGCTAACAAAATTATGACTGAAGGGGTTGAGTGTCACTTGATGTTTGTGTGTTGTCTGTTGGTGGCATTTGTGTTGGCTTTTTTGCTCTCGCTGCATTGTTTGAGGATTAATCCAGTATGGAGTCGTTATTAATGAACGCTCTGGAAGCGAAATTACTGTGTTTTAGTTATTCTGATAAAGTGATATTCAAGGATGCTTCTATGAATGTTTTGCCGGGGGTGATTACCGGCTTGCTGGGTCCAAATGGATCTGGGAAAACCACTTTTTTTGATATTGTTTGTGGTCTGAAGAAGGTAGATAAGAGTGAATTTAATAATGGCTTCTCCAGTCAACTTTATCTTTCGCAAACAGTAGTTACTCCACCTGTGCTGCGGATGTTTGATATTTTCAAGATGACAGCGTTACTCAGTTCTGCCAGGCCTGTGTCGCAAGAGCAAGCGCTAGGAAAGCTAGCTTCTTGGAGTCCCGAAATAGTGGAGCGTTTTAAAGAGATTTGGAATAAAAAATCTGCTGTATGTAGTTACGGTGAGAAACGGTGGTTCTTTACTCTTTCACTGTTGGCCGTGGAAGCGGATCTTGTTGTATTGGATGAGCCAACCGCTGGCGTGGATCCGGAGTTCAGGCATTATATTTGGAAGTGTCTACGTGGGGCTGCAAGTGAAGGGGCGGCGATTTTAATGTCGTCGCATAATATCGAAGAGGTTGCGAGTCACTGTGACAGTTTTTACATGATCAGTCAGAAACAATTTAAACCATTCTGTTCAGGTGAGGATTTCATGAGTCGTTATAACGCAACTTCGTTGGACCAAGCCTTTATCCACGCAGCAGCTGAATCCGTCTAAAGATCAGCCGATTTATCCCTTTCCAGCATTCCAGCATTCCAGCATTCCAGCATTCCAGCGAGACTTTAAAGCGATTTGGCAGAACAGCCAAAACATCTGGCACGCAGGGCAATACCTGCGTGACGCCGACCATAGACAATCTTTTCAACCAACCGGGATGTTCCTGTCCCGGTTTTTAGTGTTGGCGTTCGTATTTGGCGAATGCGCAGATTTTTCAAGGTCGTTTTCCTATGTTTACCTCCCTGCGACTACCTCTTATCGGTCTGCTCTCTATCGTCCTGGCTGACACCACGTATGCCGCCGACTGCGCCCCGGATCAGGGCCATGGCGCCCAGGTCTTCGCCAATGAGTGTGCGGTCTGCCACTCAGTGGCCAAGGGCATGACAGGCATGATGGGACCGAACCTGGCGGGTGTGGTCGGGCGCAAGTCCGGCTCGCTGGAAGGCTTCAACTATTCCCAGGCCATGCGCAACAAGGACATCGACTGGCAGGCCGAGAACATCGCGCAACTCATCACCCAACCCCAGGCATTCGTGCCGGGGACCTACATGCCTTACATGGGCCTGGCATCGGCGGACGATCGCCAGGCGGTCGTGTGCTTCCTCAAAGAACAACAGTAATCAGCCCGTTATCCGGCTGAACAATGCGTCTGAACCAAAGGTGATTTATGAGCAACGTTGAAATCCTGCCGCAGGTTGCTGCATTTCTTGACCGCCGCCATGGCTGCTTCATTGACGGCCAATGGGTGTTTGCCGAAGGGCCGAGCATTGCCGTGGTCAACCCGGCCACCGGCAAAACCCTGTGCGAAACCCTGGACGCGCCGCTGGAAGTGGTCGAGCAAGCCGTGCAGTCGTCCCATAAAGCCTTCAAATCCGGCGTGTGGTCGGGGCTGCGTCCGGCAGACCGTGAACGCATTCTGCTGAACTTCACCGCACTGGTTGAGGCGCATGCCGAAGAACTGGCGCAGCTGGAAACCCTGAGCCAGGGCAAATCGATCAACATGGCGCGCGCGCTGGATCTGAACGCCACCGTGGAGTTCATGCGCTACATGTCCGGCTGGGCGACCAAGATCGAAGGGCAGACCTTTGACGTGTCGATTCCGCTGCCGCCAGGGGCGAAATTCACCGCGTTCACCAAGCGTGAGCCGGTGGGTGTGGTGGTCGGGATTGTGCCGTGGAACTTCCCGTTGTTGATTGCGGCCTGGAAGTTGATGCCCGCGCTGGCTACCGGTTGCACGGTGATCATCAAACCGGCGATGGAAACCCCGCTGACCGCCATGCGCCTGGCCGAACTGGCGCTGGAGGCCGGCATTCCGGCGGGCGTGTTCAACGTTGTCACCGGCGGTGGCGCTAATGTCGGCGGCGTGCTGACGGCGCATCCGTTGGTGAGCAAGGTGTCGTTCACTGGCTCGACCGCTGTCGGAAAAAGTGTCGGCGTGGCGTGCATGGCAAACATGACGCGTTTCTCGCTGGAGCTCGGCGGTAAAAACCCGATGATCGTGCTGGCCGATGCCGATATCGACAAAGCCATTCAGGGCGCGATCCTCGGCGGTCTGCTGAACAACGGCCAGGTCTGTGCGGCAGCTTCGCGCTTTTATGTGCATCGCTCGATCCACGACAGATTCGTCGAAGGGCTCGCGGCAGCGGTCTCGGCCATGCCAATCGGTGCGGGCATGAACTGCGAAGCGGCGATCAACCCGCTGGTGTCGCGCAAGCAGCAACAAGGCGTACTCAAACACATCGAACTGGCTCGCCGGGAAGGTGCGCGCGTGGTGTCCGGTGGCGAGTTGCTGGAAGGCGAGGGCTTCTATGTGCAGCCGACGATACTGGCGGACATCGACCACAGCATGACGGTCGCCCGCGAAGAAGTGTTCGGTCCGGTGTTGGGGGTGATGCCGTTTGACGATGAAGACGCCGTGATCGCCCTGGCCAACGATAACCGCTACGGCCTGGCGGCCAGCCTGTGGACCAATGACCTCGGCAAAGCCATGAACCTGGTGCCGCGCATCGAAGCCGGCACTGTCTGGGTCAATGCCCACGTGTTGCTCGACCCGGCGATGCCGTTCGGTGGCGTCAAGCAATCCGGCATGGGCCGCGAGTTCGGGCGTGCAGTGATCGAAGCGTACACCGAGCTGAAATCAGTGTGCATTGCCCACTGATTCACACCGCGGGTGCCGGCTTCGCCAGTTCGATGCCCGCGGCACCCAGGCGCTTGAGAATCTCGAACAGCAGGTCGCTCTTGGTCACGCCGACAATGCGCGGGCTGCCGACATAGCCGGTGACGGTCAGGGTGATGCCTTCGGGCGTCAGTTTGCTGAAACGCACCATCGGTGCCGGTTTGTCGAGAATGGTTTCGTGCTCGCAGTAGGTGTTGTAGAGCAGGTCTTTCACCTGTTCGGGGTCGATGTCCAGGGGGAAGGTGAGTTCCAGTGTCGCCACCCCTTGGGCGCTACCGCCCAGGGTTACGTTGCGCAGGTTTTGCGAGATCAGCTGCGAATTGGGCACGATTACAATCGAGCGGTCACTGAGCTGGATTTCGGTGGCCCGCACGTTGATCCGGCGGATGTCGCCTTCGACCCCGCTGATGCTGATCAGGTCGCCGACCTTCACCGGGCGTTCGGTCAGCAGGATCAGGCCGGACACGAAATTCTTGACGATCTCCTGCAAGCCAAAGCCAATCCCCACCGACAACGCGCTGACGATCCAGGCCAGGTTGGTCCACTGCACACCCAATGATGACAGCGCCATCAGGATCACCAACGCATAGCCGATATTGGCGAACAGTGTGGTGATCGAAGCGCGCATGCCCGGGTCCATTTCGGTCTTTGGCAGAAACTCCTTGTCCAGCCATCGGCCCAGCGTGCGTATCAGGTAAATGCCGATCAACAAGGCCAGTGCAGCATTAAGCAAGTGCCCCGGGATGATGTTCAGCTTGCGCAATCCGGCCCCGCCAAGGATGGAAAAGACGTTGTCGAGCAATTGCCCCAGGGTCGTGCCGACCCCCCCTACAAACAGGATGACGATCGCCAGCAGCAACAGACCGGCGCGGCCGACCCCTGACAGGATGGTCGAAATCTGTTCCAGGCGCCGATCTTCAATGCCCAGCAGTTGTTTCAGCGACTTGCCGCTGGAACTTTTGACCGAGAACAGGTATTCGCATGCATCCTTGAAGCATTGCATCAGCACATAAAAGCCGCAGAGCACGAGGAAGCCCCAGACCAGTTCATACGTGATGAACCGGGCCAGGGACACATACCCTGTCAACAGAGATAACAGTGTTATCCCCATCGAGAGGCTGGCGATTGTGTAAAGCACGCCAGCCACCGTCCTGCCTGCCTCAGGGGCTTCTCCCGCGAGCACGACGGCCCTTCGGACCTTGCCGGTGCGCAACAACATGTCCAGCAGTACAAAACAAATCACCAGCGCGATGATGCCTCGACCGGCGATCACCACTTCGCTGCTCATCCCGGTTGCGTTGATGATCTGGTTCATTGTCATCAGCACCAACAGCACCACGGCCAGCGCTCGGGGATAAGGTTCCAGTGACAGCGCCACCGGGTCGGCGAGCGCCGGAAGTCGCCAGGACGGGTGCTTCGTGGATAACAGGGCGCGACTCAGCGAGGTGATCAGGACGCAGGTGTAGGCGACTTTTTCGAACTCCTGGGAAAATGTGGTCAGCATCGGCGTCAGCGGAGTCTGGCGTGTGAAGGTATAAAACAGCAGTTGCAGGGCGACCCCGACGGTCAATACGGTGGCCAGTACAGAGGCCAGCGCGAGGGAACTTCGGCGCAGGCGTCCTTCCGGCATCCGGTGAATGCACAGCCAGGTCAGCCCGCGTTCGGCGAGCCGGCGACCCAGCGTCCAGATGAGCAGGGCCAGCAACAGCAGCGCGCTGGTTGTGAGGCGCAGGCCCGGTTGCCACGCGGCTCGGGTGACCGCTGTCGCCTGGTCGAAGAACGTTTTGGCGCGCAGTCGATCGTCCAGCGAAGGGGCCAGGACCGGCGACCAGAAGTCGGGGTTAAGGATGCTGCGGGTGCTCAGGGTCAGTTCGCTTTCCAGCATGTTGCGACGGATGCCGGCGATCTGGGTAATGAGGTCGGAGGCACTGGTTTTCAGAGTGGCCAGGGTTTTCAGGGTGGCGTCGACTTTGTTTTTTTGTTCGGTGAGCGCTGTTCGCTGCGCGGTGATATCGGATTGTTCGGCCGCACCCTCGTCGAGGGGGACAGGCCCCAACACGCCCAGTTGTGTACGCAGTTGGGTTTGTAGCGGAAGCAGTGAGGCGGTGAGGCGATCGACATCCAGCATGAACATCTGGACCAGGTCTTGCGGGCCTTCCAGCTGGTTGAAGTTATCGACCAGCGAGATCTGCTGTTTGAGGTTGTCGAGCCGAACCTGCAGGGTCTGGAGATCGCTTGGGGAAACGGTGAGGGTCGCAGCGCCCGCCCTGGGCATTGAAATCTCGGGTTGGTCCGCCGCCGACAGCATTCCGGGTCCCGCCCCGAAAAGCGTGAAAGCAACGAAAATCATGGCTTTCAGTGCATGACGCATAGGAGTGCCTGACTCTATTGTTAGTCATTCAGCCTATGAGGTTAGGTCATCAGGTAAACCTTCGAGGAATAGTTTGGTTGCCTGCCACCCGCTGGGCGAGGGGCAGGGGACGTGTCAGACGCGTTCGAACAACACGGCGATGCCCTGGCCGCCGCCGATGCACATGGTCGCCAGGGCATAACGGCCCTGGACCCGGTGCAGTTCGTGAATGGCTTTGGTGGCGATAATCGCGCCGGTGGCGCCCACCGGGTGGCCCAGCGAGATGCCCGAACCGTTGGGGTTGACCTTCTCCGGGTCGAAACCCAGTTCCTGGGCCACGGCGCAGGCTTGCGCGGCAAAGGCTTCATTCGACTCGATGACGTCCAGGTCGGCCACGGTCAGGCCAGCTTTTTTCAGCACCAGACGGGTAGCGGGAATCGGACCGAGTCCCATCAGTTCAGGCTCGACCCCGGCATGGGCGTAACCCACCAGCCGGGCCATCGGCTTGAGGCCTTGGGCGCGCACCATTTCACCGGTGGCCATGATCAACGCACCCGCGCCGTCATTCAGGCCGGAGGCGTTGCCGGCGGTGACGCTGCCGTCTTTTTTGAAGGCGGGCTTCATCTTGGCCAATTGTTCGGCATTGACCTCGGCGCGCACGTGTTCGTCGGTCGCGAAGGTCACGGTGCCTTTGCGCGAAGCCACTTCGATCGGCACGATCTGACCGTCGAAGCGGCCTTCGGCGATTGCCCGTGCGGCGCGCTGCTGGCTGAGCATGGCCAGTTCATCCTGAGCCTGGCGGGTGATGCCGTAGCGCTCGGCGATGTTCTCCGCGGTGATGCCCATGTGGAAACCGGCAAACGGATCTTGCAGCACGCCGAGCATGTAGTCGATGGCCTGCATGTCGCCCATGCGCGCGCCCCAACGCGCTTGCGGCAACAGGTAAGCACCACGGCTCATGGACTCGACGCCACCGGCCAGCGCCGCGCCCGCATCACCGAGCATCAGGCTTTGCGCGGCACTGACAATCGCCTGCAGACCGGAACCGCACAGGCGGTTGACGTTGAAGGCCGGCGTCTCTTTCGGCAGGCCTGCATTCATCGCCACCGCCCGGGAGATGTAGGCGTCACGCGCTTCGGTCGGAATCACATGGCCCATCACCGCATGGCCAATGTGCTCAGGCGCCAGCCCCGAACGCTCGATGGCGGCGCGGCACACGTCGGTCGCCAGTTGAGTCGGCGGCACATCCTTGAGCGAGCCGCCGAAGCTGCCGATGGCGGAACGGACGGCACTGATTACGAAAATGTCGGATGGGTTCATGAGGGTTTCCCTGGTTCAGTCGGGGGCGCGTTTGGCGCTTTTATTGGGGGAAAGAGTCTAGGGGCGGCAGTGTGGTTGGCCTATGTCGAAAGTGCTCAAGGGGGGTGGTGTTTTTTGCCATTTCAGAGGAAGGGTGTTTTAGATCGGCTTATAGGGAGTGGGCGATGTTTCGGATTCTTTGGGTTGTTGACCGGGGACAGATCCGTTGCTGCGGTCCTGCTCCGTGGGCCTGCCGCCTGAAGGTCATCGCGGTGAACACCAACGACATGCCCGCCATCAATCCCCTGTGGGAGCTGGCCTGCCAGCGATGAACGCCCAGACACCGCGATCCTTCAGACAGCACGCGTCATCGTTGACGACCATCGCTGGCAGGCCAGCCCCACAGGGGAATGCGTACACATGGCCGGTAGGCCGCCGCGGTTGCATTGGCGGCAGTCGCCCCCTCAAGCCCCGAGCCTGTCCGTCAACCTGTGATGACCTCCATCGGTGCCTCTACCAACGTCTCACTCACCCACCCGCCGTTCCGGAAAAAACAACTCAAAACACGTCACCCCCTCACTGCTGCTGACGCTGTACCTACCGTGATGCAATTGCATGATCGTCGCCACAATCGACAACCCCAAGCCATTGGAATGCGCCGAACGCTCGCGGGATTCGTCGACCCGGTAAAAGCGTTCAAACAACCGGGGCAAGTGTTCGGCAGCAATGGTCGGCCCCTGGTTGCGCACGATCAACCGGATACCGTCAGCCGCAGGCGTGGCGCGAATGAACAGCTCGGAATGCGGCGCCCCATATTTGATGGCGTTCGCGCAAAGGTTGGCCAGCGCACGGCGCAGCAGCATCGGTTCTGCCCAAATCACGCCGCTGCCCTGGGCGTCGATGCTGATCCCGACGTCTGCCGCCGGCCCTTCGAAGTAGTCGGCCATGCGTTCCATTTCGTCGGCGGCGTCCAGTTCCTGGCGTTGGCTCAAGGCACTGGCCGGGTCAGTGCGCGCCAGAAACAGCATGTTGTCGAGCATCCGCGCCAGGCGCTCAAGCTCTTCGACGTTGGAGGCGAGCAGTTGTTGATAGGCTTCGACGCTGCGGTTCTGCTGCAGCGCGACCTGGGTTTCGCCGAGCAGATTGTTGATCGGCGTGCGCAGCTCATGAGCCATATCGGTCGACACCTGACCCAGTTGCACAAAGCCCTTGCCCAAACGGTCGAGCATGGCATTGAGCGCCTCGATCATCGGCAGCAGTTCCCGCGGCGCGCCCTGGCCATCGAGGCGTTCGGTGAGGTTGCCGACGCCGATACCGTGGGCGTGCCGAGCCAGGCGCCGCACGGGCAGCAGGCCGCGATGCACCAGCAAGTAACCGGACAGCGCCAGCAGAATCGCTGCCACGCTGGCGAAGAGGTACACATTGAGCCGGTAGCGGGCGAGCACGGCGGTGCGCTCGGTCATCAGGCGCCCGGTGACCACTTGCAAGCTGCCCATGTCGCCGGAATCGATGGTCGCCGCCAACGCCGCGAAAGGCACGCCATCCACGCCGGGGTAGTGCTGCACGTCGGCCAGGCTCAGCGGATGGTCCATCGCCACCGGCGCCAGCGACGGCATGGCCAGGTTGCCGGGGTTGACCACCAGCAAGGGTTTTTGTCCCGGCGCGCCGATGCTCAACAGGGCTTCGCGATTACCCAGCATGTTCTGGAACAACGCCGGTTTGGTCCTGATGAGCTCCAGCGTATTGCTGTCGTTGAGGAAGGTGCGCAACTGATCGATGCGGTTCACCAGGGCGGCGTCGTCGCGACGGATCAGCTCGTGCTCCAGGTCGCGGTAAAGCGCCACGCCCAACAGGGTCAGCGAGACAAACGCCAGCAAGGCAAACACCAGCGCCAGGCGCAATGTCAGGGAATGGCGAAGGCGGCTCATGGCTGTGTATCGAAGCGGTAGCCGATGCCGCGCACGCTGTGGATCAGCTTGAGCTGGAACGGGTCATCGATTTTCAGGCGCAAGCGGCGCACGGCGACGTCGACGACGTTGGTGTCGCTGTCGAAATTCATGTCCCAGACCCGTGACGCGATCATCGAGCGCGACAGGACCTGGCCCTGGTGCGTGGCGAACAGGTGCAGCAGGGCGAATTCCTTGTTGGTCAGGGTGATCTTCACACCCGCGCGAGTGATGCGGCGCTTGAGTACGTCGATTTGCAGGTCATCCACGTGCAACTGTTCTTCTTCGCGGGTGGGACCACGGCGAGTCAGGGTGCGCAGGCGCGCCACCAGTTCGGCGAAGGAAAAAGGCTTGATCAGGTAATCGTCGGCGCCCAGTTCCAGGCCCTTGATGCGGTCGGCGATGTCATCCCGGGCGGTGAGAAACAGTACCGGCGTGTCGGCTTCCTTGCGCAAGCGGCGCAGGACTTCCCAGCCATCCATTTTCGGCATCATCACGTCCAGCACAATGACGTCGAAGTCGTGCTCCAGGGCCAGGTGCAAACCGTCGGCGCCGTTCCTCGCCAGGCTGACGGAGTAACCGAGCTCCTGCAGGCCGTTGAGCAGGTAATTACCCGCTTTGGGTTCGTCTTCGACTACGAGGATGTTCATGGGCGTGTGCCTCAGACAATTGGCGCCAGTGTAGCCGGATCAATGATCATTGGTGCAGCCGCTGCCGTTGACCTGGTAATCCAGCACATGCTCGCGACCCTGGTGGTCCAGGTAGTCGAGCCGCGCCGGAATCAGGCCGCACTGCTGCGAAATGTCGGTGCTGGACAGGACTTTATCAACGTCCATGTGCACGAAGAAACCGGTCTTGTCATGGATCACTGGCGCCGTGGTTGTTTGCGTATCGGCAAACGCCGAGCCGGTGGCGAGGAGGGCGGCGAAACCGAGGATAAACATTTTCATGATAAGTCTCTCTATTCGGGGTTTTGGCTGTCGGCGGGTGGCCTGGCAGTGAGTTCAGGTTAACCAGGCGATCCGGACAGCCGACCAACAGTTCAATAACAAAGTTGTAATGAAACGGCCTCGGCGTTAAGGCTGGCGGCCCGAGGCTTCGAGGATCAGGTCGGCGATCTCTTTGGAGTGGGAGACCAGCGACAAGTGGCTCGACGGCAGCTCGATGGTGGTCGCGCCCATGCGCTTGGCGAGGAAGCGTTCGAGGTCCGGATTGATGGTCTGGTCGAGGCTGGAGACCGCGTACCACGACGGTTTGCTGTGCCAGGCGGCTGCGGTGGTGCGATCGGTGAACAGGGTCTTGGCGATCGGTTGCTGCACGGCGAACAGTTGCATCGCCTTGTCGTGGGGCACGTCGCTGGCAAAGTACTTGAGGAAGGCGTCCTGCTTCAGGCTGACGAAACCGTCGTGTTCTTCGGTGCCGGCGCGCACGGGCATGGTCGGGTATTTACCTGATAACGCGACGAAATCTTCCCCGGCGTCCGGCGCGCGGGCGGCGACGTATACCAGCGAACTGACCTTGGGATTGACCCCGGCTTCACTGACCACGGTGCCGGCGTAGGAGTGGCCGACCAGCACCGTCGGGCCGTCTTGCTGATTGAGTACGCGCTGGGTCGCGGCGACGTCGTCGGCCACCGAGGTCAGCGGGTTTTGTACGGCGGTGACGTGCAGTCCGGCAGCCTGCAACCGCGAGATCACGTCCGCCCAGCTCGAGCCATCGGCCCAGGAGCCGTGCACCAGCACGACGTTGTTGGCCTTGACCGGCGCGATGTCGCTGGCCATGGCGGATCCGGTGCCGAGCATCAACAGGCTGGCGGCGATCAGGCAGAGTTTGCTCAATGGTTTCATGGTATCGACCCTTGTCATCTTCAGTGGGAGGCGTCACCCGTGTGGGTGACTGACGACGTCACTGTAGGAAGCGAGGGTGCCGGCTACGCTGACAAGTCGATGACAAGTTTGTAATGCAAAGGCTGCCGTATGTCGGGAGCCCGGAACGGTCACCCGCTCGAACACTTCCAAACGAAGACAATTCTTGGGAGTTAGACCATGACCGATGATCTGAGACGAGATGCCCTGGCGGCCTGGTACAAACTCCTCGCACAACCCGAAATTCGCATGGATGTGGAGGAGCAGTACGACGAGTTGCTCAAGGCCGCCGATGAGATGGAGCGCCAAGGGCTGATCAGCAGCGCGGAATGGCGAACCCTGGTGCGCGAGGCCGGAGTGGCTTTTTCCAGTGCGACAGAAGGGGTGGGCAGAGGCACGTAGGGTTCAATCAACGCGCAATGGCCTGTTTTCGGCCTGCTGTGCGAACCATTGCAGAACCAGCGCGCAGGCCGGATCTTCAGGTGTAGGCCAGCAACCGACCGCACAACACCACGGTGAACCACAACGCGATCGATAGCAGCGCCTGGCATTTAGCAATGCCGGGCGCGGCGACGGCGGTGTTCCATTGATGGACTGACCGATAGACGCCGACGTGGAACAGCGCAGCATTGAGGCCGGCCGTCGCAATCAGGCAAAGCTTGAGGATAAAGATGCTGTTGGAGGCGAAATCATGTGGGTGGGCTGAAAACATCATCAGCCCCGCAGGCACGATCAACAGCAGTGCAGCGACTGACCAGGTCAACAGGTGCCGAGCAAGGTCAGTCACGGCAATGTTTTTCGACAACCCGAGTACCCTCAGATCAAACATCACGACCGAGCCGACCAACACGGCGAACCCGATGATGTGAACCACCTCCACCATCGGATACAGCCACAGGTCGCCGCGCATGGCGGCGCCCAGTTGTGAGTCACCCACCCAGTCCAGCCAGCTGTCCGCATTCGCTTCCACGCCGGTGTTGAGGGTTTGCATCAGCGTAACTCTGTGGTTTTGCCGCCGACCGTGATGCGTTCGGCGCGCAGTTCATCCGGTTTGTTGCGATTCTGGTAGCCGACCACGCTGACCGTGCTGCCGACGCTTAGCATCTCCCGGGAAAGACCACGGTTTTCCATGCGCGAGGGCGGCGCCAATACCACGTTCCAGGTCTTGTCCGGTGTTTTGAGGCGCACGAATCCATGGGGATGGGAGTAACCCGATTCTTCGATCGTGCCGTTCAACTGCAAGGGATTGTCGGAGTCGTATTCACTCCAGCCGTGATGAGCGAACGCTGCGGTTGCCACCAGTATCAGTGACAAACCAATGCCGCCGAGCATGCTTTTCATGACCTGTCTCCTGATGCACGCCATCAATAAACTCAAGTCGCGAAGTCCAGCTGGTTTTTAGAATAGCTCGCCCGTTTTCAGTGATGGATCGTGGGCTCGGGGATTAGTGTTTCTGAAAAAGTAACTGCGCGAAAATCAACCGGTTATTCCCCTGTTTTTGATTACCCGGCGCTCAACAGCCAACCCGCCACCCCGCAGCCAAGCACCACCAGCCACGGCGGCAGCTTCCAGAACATCAACGCAACAAGGGCGACCAGCGCCAGAGCGAAGTCTTGCGCGGTGAAAATCGCACTCGTCCAGACCGGTTGATAAAGCGCGGCCAGCAACAAGCCGACCACGGCAGCATTCACCCCGATCAACGCGGCTTGCGCGCCGACGTTGCGACGCAACCGCTCCCAAAACGGCAGAGCGCCCATGATCAACAGGAACGATGGCGCGAAGATCGCCAGCAGGCAGATCAACCCGCCGAGCCAGCCCGACGGCGCAAGGTTCATGGATGCACCGAGGAAAGCGGCGAACGTGAACAGCGGACCCGGTACGGCCTGCGTGGCGCCATACCCGGCGAGAAACGCTTCATTGCTGACCCAGCCCGAAGGCACCACCTCGGCTTGCAGCAGCGGCAGCACGACGTGGCCGCCACCGAAAACCAGTGAACCGGCCCGGTAGAAGGCATCCACCAAGGCCAGGGTTTGGCTTGGAAAAAGTTGATTCAAGATCGGCAGGCCGATCAGCAGTGCCACGAACAGCGACAACCAGATCGCCCCGGCGCGCCGGCTGAAGGAGATAGGCAAAGGATCGTGCCCATCACGCTGTGCGGGTTTGAACAACAGCAGGCCGGCGACACCGGCGGCGATTATCACCCCGACCTGCGCCCAGGCAGACGGTTCAAACAGGACAACGCCGGCTGAAATCATCATGAAGGTGACGCGCAGCCCATCCGTGCACAGGTTTCGCCCCATGCCCCATACGGCTTGCGCAACCACCGCGACAGCCACCACCTTGAGCCCGTGCAGCGCGCCAGGCGACAGGAGTGCACCGTACCGGGAAAGCCCCAGTGCAAACAGGATCAGGGCAACGGCTGACGGCAACGTAAAACCGGCCCACGCCGCGAGCGCCCCGCGATATCCCGCCCGAGACAGGCCCAGTGCAATGCCGACCTGGCTGCTGGCCGGCCCTGGCAGGAATTGGCACAGCGCTACCAAATCGGCATAACTGTGTTCCGACAGCCAGCGACGCCGTGTGACGAACTCATCCCGGAAATAGCCCAGATGCGCAATGGGGCCGCCGAAAGAGGTCAGCCCTAGGCGCAGGAAAATGATGAACACCGACCATGGGCTACTGCGGCTATCGGCACGGGGATCGTCCATGTACGCGTCTTCCTGAAATGAAGTGATTCAGTGTTGTATGCCGCCATTCTAACCATGGCCTACGCTTATCCTGAGATGGATGTTCATTGATCGGGATATTTGCCCTGATCGACGTTCAACCGGTGCCCCATAAAAACAAAAGTCTCGGGAGAAAACGCATGTTTGCATTGTTACGTCGATCCACCCTTTTGCTCGCGGCTGTCGTCAGCACCACTGTGCTTGCAACGCCTGCATTTGCGCTGGATACCGTCAAGTTCATGGCTCCCGGTTCGGTGGGCGGCGGTTATGACCAGACCGCACGCGTCTTGGGCAAAGCCTTGATTGAAGCCAACGCCGCCAAATCCGCCACCTTCGAAAACAAGGGGGGGGCAGGGGGGACGCTGGGGCTGGCGCAGTTTGCCAACAGCACCAAAGGCGATCCGAATGCGCTGCTGGTGGTCGGTGCGATCATGGTGACTGGCATCGAGCAGAACAAACCGCAGATTACCTTGAAAGATGTGACGCCAATTGCACGGCTGTTTACCGAATACAACGTGATTGCGGTGCGCAAGGAGTCCGAATTCAAAACCCTGGAGGACCTGCTGAAAGCCTTCAAGGACAAACCAACCAGTATTTCCTGGGGCGGGGGTTCCAAGGGGTCGATCGATCACATCGGCATTGCCGAACTGGCCGCTAAAATGGGCGTTCCGGTCAACAAGGTCAATTACGTTGCCTTCGCGGGCGGAGGGGAAGTGGTTGCCCAGGCATTGGGAGGGCAGATCAAAGTCATCACCGGCGGTTATGCCGAGCTGGGCCAGTACGTCAGGAGTGGTCAGTTCCGTGTGCTCGCCATCGGTGCACCGGAGCGCGTGGCAGGCATCGATGCTCCAACGCTTAAAGAAAGCGGGTATGACGTGATCATCGGCAACTGGCGTGGTGTTTACGGTGCTGCGAATCTCACACCCGGGCAGCGCAAGGAAGTGACCGACGCCGTGGTCGCCGCCGCCAACAGCAAAGTCTGGAAAGACAATATTGAAACCAACAAATGGTCGCCCAACATCCTCACCGGTGACGAGTTCGGTAAATTCGTCGACGCCGAGCACGTGCGGCTGCGGGCGATGCTGGTCGAGGTGGGGCTGGTCAAACCATGAGCCATTCGCGCGCAATCGTGCCAGTGCAACTGGCGATTGGCGTCGGTGTGATCGCCATCAGCGCCGTGCTGGCCTACGGCGCTTTTCTTTTCCCTGACGAGATGGGGTTCGTCATTCTTGGCGCGTACGTCTATCCCTATGCCGTGGCGGTATTCCTCGCGGGCGTAGGCGTGGTACTGAGCTATCAGGCCCTTACCGGCGGTTTTCGCGAACTGGCGGACCACGAAGACGAATCCGCCAAAGTGTTGCCTGGCGGCAAGGCCGGTGTGGCGTGGGTGACGGGGGGGTTGTTGGGGGTGGCCGTGCTGATCAATCTGATCGGATTCGTCCTGGCGGCCGCGCTGTTGTTCGCCTGCTCGGCGAGGGGCTTTGGCAGTCGCCATCCGCTGCGTGATCTCGCCATCGGCATAGCCCTGACGCTACCGATTTACTGGCTGTTCAATGCCGGGCTGGGGGTTTCCCTTCCGCCGCTTGTCAACGCCTGGATCTGATTCGGGCCGCAGGAGATCAACAGGGTGGACATTCTTGCAAGCCTGGCAATGGGTTTTTCCTCGGCCCTGACGCCGATCAATCTGATGTGGGGGTTCATTGGCTGCCTGCTCGGCACCGCCATCGGCGTCTTGCCGGGCATAGGCCCGGCGCTGACCGTGGCGCTGCTGCTGCCGATCACCGCGAAGGTCGATCCCACCGGCGCGCTGATCATGTTCGCCGGCATTTACTATGGCGCGCAGTTCGGCGGTTCCACGACGTCCATTTTGCTTAATACACCCGGGGAATCCTCGTCCATGGTCACGGCCCTGGAAGGCAACCTCATGGCCCGCAATGGTCGAGCGGGACCAGCCTTGGCCACGGCGGCCATCGGCTCTTTTGTGGCGGGTACTATCGCCACGGTTCTGCTGACTTTGTTTGCGCCCATCGTGGCAAAACTGGCACTGAAGTTTGGGCCTGCGGAGTATTTCGCGATTCTGGTGCTGTCGTTCACAACGGTGTCTGCGGTGCTCGGGGCGTCCATGTTGCGCGGCTTTGCATCCCTGGGGATTGGCTTGACCGTCGGATTGATCGGGCTGGACTCGACCTCCGGTATCGCTCGCTACACCTTGGGCGTTCCAGAGCTGGTCGATGGCATCGAAGTCGTGCTGGTGGCGGTCGGGTTGTTTGCGGTGGGCGAAGCGCTGTACAGCCTGCTGTATCAGAAGGAAGAGGCAACCGGTCGACACCGCATGTCCTCCTTGTGGATGACGCGCGCCGACTGGAAGCGCTCGGTTCCGGCGTGGCTGCGGGGAACGTTGATCGGTTTTCCCTTCGGGTCGATCCCGGCCGGTGGCGCGGAGATCCCGACGTTCCTGTCCTATTCCACCGAGCGCAAGCTCAGCAAATACCCGAAAGAATTTGCTGCCAGCAAAGGCGAGGGCGCCATCGAGGGCGTTGCGGGCCCTGAAGCGGCGAACAACGCAAGCGCCACCGGCTCGCTGGTGCCGTTGCTGACCCTCGGTATCCCGACATCGGCCACCGCAGCCATCCTGTTGGCCGCCTTCCAGAACTACAACCTGCAACCGGGGCCGCTGCTGTTTGAAACCTCGGGTGAACTGGTCTGGACCCTGGTGGCCTCGCTGTACATCGGCAACGTCATCCTGCTGGTGCTGAACCTGCCGTTGGTGGGGCTGTGGGTCAAACTTCTGCAAATCCCGAGGCCGTACCTGAACGCCGGGATCCTGGTGTTCGCCACCATCGGCGTGTACGGCATGCGTCACTCATCTTTCGACCTGTTGCTGATGCTGGCGATCGGGTGGGGCGGGGTGTTGATGCGCCGATTCGACTTCCCCGTCGCTCCGGTGATCGTGGGCATGCTGCTGGGGCCGATGGCGGAAAAACAACTGCGTAACGCGTTATCGATCAGCGAGGGCGACTGGACGGTGTTTCTGACGCAACCGATTTCCGCTGCGTTTCTGGCGTTGACGTTGCTGGTGCTGCTGGTCCCGCATCTGCTGCACGCCAGGGGCATCAAGTTGCATGAAGATGATTGAGCACGTCAGAGAGGCTAACGAATTCATGTGCGAATCCGGCGAACCCCGATCGGTCCTGGTCGATGGAGGGGAACGCCGCTGAAAGTGCGTTCCTGGTAGTTCGAAGCTTGCGAAATCAGACGCGCGATGCTGGTCGGCTTCAACTTGCTGCATTCAGCGCTGGTTATGTCCTTTTGCCGATATCTACTGGCTTGTTAGCGTTAGTCGGCAATCCGCTGGCGCGTTAGAGTCGGGGCACCGTTCCTCGCCACCGCTGGATGCCACCGATGACTCGCCCCCGTTTTTTGCCCGACAACTTCACCCTGACCCTCATCGGCGTGGTCGTTCTCGCCAGCCTGCTGCCTGCCAGCGGCCAGGTCGCGGTCGGTTTTGGCTGGCTGACCAACCTCGCCATTGCCCTGTTGTTTTTCCTGCATGGCGCCAAACTGTCGCGTGAATCGATCATTGCCGGTGCCGGCCACTGGCGCCTGCATTTGCTGGTGTTCAGCCTGACGTTCATCCTGTTTCCGCTGATCGGCCTGGCGCTCAAACCCTTGCTCTCGCCGCTGATCGGCGACGAGCTGTACATGGGCATGCTCTACCTCTGCGCGCTGCCCGCCACAGTGCAGTCGGCGATTGCTTTCACGTCCCTGGCCCGCGGGAATATCCCGGCAGCCATTTGCAGCGCGGCGGCCTCCAGCCTGTTCGGGATTCTCCTGACGCCGTTGCTGGTGACGTTGCTGCTGAATGTGCACGGCGAGGGCGGTTCGACGCTCGATGCGATTCTGAAGATCAGCGTGCAACTGTTGCTGCCGTTCATTGCCGGGCAGATCGCCCGACGCTGGATCGGCGCCTGGGTGGCGCGCAACAAGAGCTGGCTCAAGTTCGTCGATCAAGGCTCGATCCTGTTGGTGGTCTACGGTGCATTCAGTGAGGCGGTGATCGAAGGCATTTGGCACCAGATTCCGCTCTGGGAGCTGGCCGGGTTGGTGGTGGTCTGCTGCATCGTGCTGGGCCTGGTATTACTGGCGTCCACCGTGCTGAGCAAAGCCTTCGGCTTCAATCAGGAAGACCGCATCACCATCCTGTTCTGCGGTTCGAAAAAGAGCCTGGCCACCGGCGTGCCGATGGCCCAGGTGTTGTTCGCCGGCAGCACCATAGGCGTGTTGATCCTGCCGTTGATGCTGTTCCATCAGATTCAGTTGATGGTCTGCGCGGTGCTGGCGCAGCGTTATGCCAATCGCCCGGAAACGGTTCCTGAACTCATGGCCCAGGTCGATCCTTGATTTCCGGGCTGGATTGCAAGCTATTGCCCGTCGATGAGGCGAGGCAGCTTAAGCGGGTTGAAATCACGCAGTGCCTCAGGCAACAGCGCATCCGGAAAACCCTGGTAAGCCACCGGGCGCAAGAAGCGTTCGATCGACGTCATGCCCACCGAGGTGAAGCGGCTGTCCGAAGTGGCCGGGAACGGGCCGCCGTGGACGGTGGCGTACGTCACCTCCTGGGGATGGGCAAACGCGTTGACAACGATGCGCCCGGTGCGACGTTCCAGCACCGGCAGCAGGCGCCGGGCCAGTGGCAAGTCATTTTCTTCCAGGTGCAGCGCGGCGCTGAGCTGGCCTTCGAGCGAGCGAGCAATGGCGAACAGTTCAGCTTCATCCTCGACGGTCACCAGCAGCGCGGATGGACCGAAAACTTCCTGCGAAAGTACCGCTTCGCTCAGGAAGCGTTGGCCGTCGACCTCCAGCAGCGCCGACTGGCCGTCAAAGTCTGCGCTGGGGGCCGAACCTTCGGCGACGCGGCGCGCACCGGCGTCCTCCATTGCGGCCAGACCGTTGAGGTAGGACGCATGGATCCCCGGCGTCAGCATTGTGCGCGCCGAGGCCTCGGCCACGCGTTTCACCATGGCGTCGCGCAGTGCTTCAAGACCGGCACCTTTGATCGCGATCAGCAGGGCGGGCCTGAGGCAGGCTTGCCCGACATTGACCAGCATGCGCTCGATAAAGCCGTCACCGATCTGCGCACCGCGCTCGGCCAGTGCGGCGGGCAGGATGAACGTGGGATTGATGCTGGTCATCTCGGTGAACACCGGAATGGGGTCGGGCCGTAGTTGCGCGCGGCGATACAATGCCATGCCGCCCTGTTCCGAACCGGTAAACGTCATGGCCTTGACCAGCGGATGATCGACCAGGGCTTCGCCGATCGTGTTGCCCATGCCGCGCACCATCGAGAAAACGCCCTCGTGCAACCCGTGGTCCTGCACCGCCTTCTGGATAGCCCGCGCCTGGATTTCCGAAGCGCCCGGATGGGCGTTGTGCGCCTTCAGAATGACGGTCGCGCCAGCGGCCAATGCCGACGCGGTATCGCCACCGGCCACTGAATAGGCGATCGGAAAGTTGCTCGCCCCGAAAATCGCCACCGGGCCGATGGCGATTTTTTGCAACCGATGGTCCATGCGGGGGCGAGGTTGACGATCAGGCTGCGCCGGATCGATGGCCAGTTGCAGGAAGCGGCCTTTGCGCACGACCTCCGCGAACTGGCGAAACTGTGTGGCGGCCCTTGTGGCCTCACCTTCCAGTTGCGCTTGCGGCAAGCCCGTTTCAAGCGCGGCACGGGCCGCTAACTCTGCGCGGACTGCTTCAAGATTGTCGGCAATGCTTTCGAGAAACGCCGCGCGCGCAGCGAGCGAGGTGTGGCTGTAACTGTCGAATGCCTCGTCGGCGAGTGTTGCCGCCCGGTGGACTTGCGCCACGCCACCCAGCGCAAAATCCGGTTCGATCAACGTGTTGGTGGCGGGGTTGAGCGCTTTCATCGTCCCTTCAGTGGCAGGGACATCGTGGGCGCCGATCAGCAGGTTTCCTGTCAGTTTCATCAGCGGTTACTCCTGCTGTGCCAGCGTGGCGACGAGTTCTTCCGTGGTCACAATGGCGTGAGCAAAGGTAGGGCCATTCAGCTCGTGGGCAGCGTGCATCATCTCCGGGCGGAAGGCAGCAGTCGCATCACGCACCAGCGTGACGTGGTAACCCAGTTCCGATGCATAGCGGGCAGTCGCTTCGATGCAGGTGTTGGCCAGCAGGCCGACGATGATCACGTGAGTGATGCCTTTCTGCTTCAGGCGAAAATCGAGATCGGTATTGGCAAAGCCGCTGGAGCCCCAATGCTCCTGGACGACGATGTCACCGTCCTTTGGCGCGAAATCCGGATGCCATTCGCCGCCCCATTCCCCGCGAGCGAAGTGGTGCATGTGCATGATCTTGCACTGGGTCGGTGTCGGATGGTCCCAGCCTTCGTAGTCGCCGTGTTCCCAGCGATGGTGCGGTACGATGACCACCGGAATGTCGCGGGCGCGCACCGCGCGGTCGAGGGCGCGCAGGTTGTCGAGCAGGCCGACTTGCTCGGCGATCGGCTTGATCAAGGGGAAGACCTTGCCGTTTTCCGACAGGAAATCGTTGTACGGATCGACCAGCAGGTAAGCGGTCCTGTTGAGCGGATACGGGGCGTTCGACATGACGATGTTCTCCACGAAAAGTTGAGTGACCGGTGCCGGGGACTTGCCTGGGCATCTTATTGATATGATAATCATAGTAACTGTGAAAGAGGCAAGTCCTATGTCGATAAATACCAGTGTTCCCGACACCCTTTGCCCGATTTCCCGGGCCGAGGCGATCGTGGGCGATCGCTGGACCGTGCTGGTACTGCGTGAGTTGATTATGGGGAGTCATCGATACGACGAGATCCAGGCGCAGACCGGCGGCACCCCGCAAATGGTCGCTGCACGCTTGAAGAGTCTGGAGGCTGACGGCCTGGTCGAGCGTCGTCTCTACAACGAACGCCCGCCACGCTACGAGTACCACCTGACCGAAAAAGGGCAGGCCTTTTACTCGGTGATACTGGCGCTGCGTGCCTGGGGGGAAACCTGGTGCAAGTCGCCGGAGGAAGGCTTGGCGGTGGTGTACACCCACAAGACCTGTGGCGAGCCCGCAGGGTTAGGACCGCTTTGCGAACATTGCGGTGAGTTGTTGCGTCGGGATGAGCTGATCAGTGAGCAGAGCGAAGCCTACGCCGCAGAACGACATACGCGGCGTGAGGCTTTCAAAGGGAGTCGGGGCCAAGCGTAAGGAGGCTGTAACCGCCCTCCCTGCGCTTGCGAACGAGGAGGGCGTTGTGCAAATGATCAGCGGTGTCAGAACTCCGGCGTGTATTTCACACTGAACATCACGTTGCGCGGATCACCGTAGTTATTGTTGCCATTGATCTGGTTGTACGCCGCCGCAAAGTAGGTCTTGTCAAACAGGTTGTTGGCGTTCATCGCCAGCTCGATTTCCGGCGTGAGCTGGTAACCGACACGGGCGTTCCACACGGTGTAACCCGGTACGTTGACGGAGTGGTCGTAACCAATAGTGTGGGTTTGAGAAACGAAGCCCAGGCCAGTGCTGACACGGCTCCAGTCGCCACTCAACTGGTAGTTGCCCCAGACGCGCAGCATGTGTTTCGGCGTCCACCAGTTGAAGACCTTGCCTTCGTTGTCCGGGTCCTTGAGGTACTTGGTGGTGTTGTAGGTATAACCGGCAAACAGTTGCAGGCCGTCCAGCACTTCGCCGCTGATTTCAGCGTCGAGACCCTGGCTGCGTACTTTGCCGGAAGCCTTCGAGCAGTACCAACCGTCGCAGATTTGCCCGCCATCGGTATCGAGCGTTGCACGGTTTTCCTGGTCGTAACGGAACAGGGCCAGGGACGTATTGACCCGTCCCTCCATCAACTCGCCCTTGAGACCCACTTCGTAGTTCGTACCGATAATCGGTTCAACGACCGAGCCGCCGGTATCGCGTTCGGTTTGCGGTGTGAACACGTCGGTGTAGCTGGCATAGACCGCCCATTCGCGGCTCAGGTCATAGACGATGCCAGCGAAAGGGGTCACTTCGCCGTTTTCGTTGCTGGTGCTTTCAGGATCGGCGGTGATGCTGGTCGCGTCCTGGCGCCACGATTTGTAGCTGTAGTCGTACCAACTGACCCGCGAGCCGAGCACCAGGGTCAGCGGATCAATCGGCTTGACCCGCCAGCTGCCGTACAGGCCCTTTTGGCGGATGTCATATTTGCTCGGTGTCCCACGGCCTCCGGGGCTGTTGAGCAGACCGTCGTAGCTGATTTCCGGACGATCGTGATCAATGTCGAAGAGAGTGTCGGTACTGTTATTGAAGGTCCGAGCGAATTTGTCATCCGAGGTGTACTTGGAGAAGTTGCCGCCCACCATGATTTCCTGCTGCATGGACAAGGCTTCGAACTTGCCGTTGAGGTTCATGTCCAGCGCGACTTTGGTGGAGTCCAAGTCAGTTACGAAGTCAGCGTATTGCACGCCGCTGCCATCGGCATTGATGCCATTGCCACTGGATTGCACCCGTTGGTTCTTCGCCTTGTTGGTTTCAGTCATGCGCACAGCGCCAACCTTGAAAGCCCAATCGTCATTGAAACGGTGCTCCAGGTCGGTGTAGAGCGTGGTGACATCGATGTCCGAATGGTTCCACTTCGCCCCGGTGTAAGTTTTGCGCGGCAGGTCGACGGGTTTGCCGTCGGCGTAGCGCGGGAAGCCGCGGACATTCGAGCGCGATTCACCGTCGGACTGGCTGACCGCAAAACCCAGGGTCGTGTCCTCGCTCAGATCGAAGTCCAGCGCGCCGTACAGTGAGGTGGTCTCATACCATTCGGAATCGACGAACGAGTGGCTGTTGTCCTGGTCGGCCACCAGGCGGCCGCGCACGGTGCCGGCCTGGTTCAGCGGCCCGCCGGCGTCCAGTTGCAGACCGTAGTGATCCCAGGAGCCGGCCTTGCCGGTGAGGGTGACGGTCGGTGCGTTCTGGCCGCGTTTGCGCACCAGGTTGACGGCGCCACCAGGGCTGCCGGTGCCTTGCAGCAAACCGGACGCGCCACGCAGCACTTCCATGCGATCGAAGAAGATCAGGTCCTGCGTGGCCCAGTTGCCCAGCGCGTAGGTGTTGCGCGGGATCGGCACGCCGTCGTATTGCCAGTCATCGATCTGGAAACCGCGCGAACTGAGGATCAAGCCTCTGCCGACACCTTGAGCACCGACCAGGCCGGTGGTCTTGTTGGCCGCGTCCTTGAGATCGACGATATCCTGATCGTCCATTTGCTTGCGGGTCATCACCGTGACCGACTGCGGGATTTCCTTGAGGGTGTGGGTGCCCTTGCCGATGGTCACTGCTCGCGCGGCGTAAGAGCCTGAGCCTTCGGTGGTGGCGTCGGTGCTGCGTTCGACGATGTTGGTCACGCCCAGTTGCAACGCTGCGCCGCTGTCGGCGGCGGGCTCGAAGCTGAAGTTACCTTGTCCGGTCACTCGCAATTGCAGGCCGCTGCCCGCCAACGCCTTTTGCATCGCTTGTTCCACGGGCATCTGGCCGATCACCGCCGGTGCCTGTTTGCCCCGCACCAGCGAAGGCTCCAATGAAACGATATGGCCGCTCTGGCTGGCGATGGCATTCAGCGTGCTGGCGAGGGGGCCGGCCGGCAGGTTGAACGTCAGGTCTTGGGCCTGTGACAGGGCAGGGCTCGCCAGGGTTGCCAGGGCGATAGCGGCGGAAAGGGCATGGGGCCATGGGTTGAACACAGCGTTCTCCTGAAAATGTGAAAGTGTCAGGAGATAGGTGGGACGAGAAATGAAAACCGGACACGAATGAGAGCGATTTGCAAAAAAAAAGTGGTTCAGCCAGGTTATTTCGGACGAATCAGCGTCAGCCACGGGCTGTAGCGATCCACGCGAATCGGCAGTGTTTCTGCCAGCGCCGTGAACACCCGATCGGGATCGTTCAACGGGAATACGCCCTGGACGCGTAAACCGCGAACCTCGGGCGCCACTCGGACGAAACCCCTGCTGTAAGGACGTAGCGCGTCGACCACTTGCTCCAGAGGTTCGTCCAGCACATTCAATCGGCCGCTGAGCCAATCGGCGCGATGACGCTGATCGCCAGCCACCGGGGCAATTTTCCCTTCATACAACAAGGCCGATTGGCCTTCCTGCAGGTCAAGCGTCGCACCGTCGAACAGACGGGCTTCGACCGAATGCTGCAGCACCACGACGCGAGTCGCGTCTTGTTCCTGAGCCACCAGGAATCGGGTGCCCAGCGCACGTATTTCACCCTGGGCAGTGCGCACGCGCAGCGGACGCGTGGGGTCGGCTGTGACCTGAATCACCAGTTCGCCGTGGCGCAGAATCACCAGCCTTTGCTGGTCATCGAAGCGCAGATCCACCGCACTGTCGGCATTCAGGCTCAGGCGGCTGCCGTCGGTCAGCGTGAAGTCCTGGCGCTGGCCGCGGACGGTGTGCAGGTCCGCCAGCAGCGAGTCACCCAGCGGGCTGCGAACACCCAGCCATGCGCCGCCGCCCAGCAGGCCCAGGCCGACGATCACGCGCAGCGCATCGCGGCGTGAACCGTGGGGTTGCAGCAGCAGTTGCCGCGCTTCGTCGGCCTGACCGGGCAGGCGCCGATCCAGCGCACGAATGGTGTTGAAGGAAGCCCCGAGGCGTTCTTGCAATGTCGCCCAGGCCCGGGCGTGGGCGGGATCCATCGCCAGCCATGCGTTGAACCGTTCTTGCAGTGCCGCATCGGGCTTGCCGGCACGAAGGCTCACCATCCAGTCGATGGCCTGCTCGCTGACCGGATCGAGACGCGGCGTGCTCATGGCGCCAACTCGCTCAGGTAGCACTGACTCAATGCCTGTTTCATGTAACGGCTGACCGTGCGCTCCGACAGCTCCAGTTTTTGTGCAATCGCCACGTAGCTCAAACCGTCCAGCTGGCTGTAGAGGAACGTGGCTTTGACGACTATTGGCAAGCCGTCGAGCGCCCGGTCGATGGCAACCAGGGCTTCGATCAACTGCAACTGTTCTTCAGGGGAAGGGGCGAACGCTTCGGGCAGCGTGGACAGGCGTTCGAGGTAGGCCAGTTCCAGCTTGCGCCGGCGATGACGATCAAAGATCAGGCGTCGGGCAATGGTCGAGAGGTAAGCGCGAGGTTGTTCGATGCTGTCCGGGTCGACCCGGGCAGTCAGCATCTGGCAAAACGTATCGGCGGCGGTGTCCTCAGCGTCCGCGTGATTGCGCAGTCGCCGCTGGATATGCTGCAGCAGCCAGCGATGATGGTCGCTGAAAAAGAAGCCCAGCTTGCTGGTCGGAGGAGGTTGCACCGGTTGGTTTTCCAGATGTTAGTGTGAATCGTTCTCAATACTACCTTTGAGATGATGGCCACTGCAATCTCTGACTTCGCCAACGGAGCGGGCACTTCTTTGGTTCAACGATCCGCCAGTTCTTCCAGCAGGTCTGCTGAAGGAACGAAAAACAGGCCTCCGGTGACCGCCGTGCTGAAATCGAGCAGACGGTCGTAATTGCCCGTCGGTCTGCCGACAAACATGTTCTCGAGCATCAGCTCAAGCGGGGCTGGCGAGCGCGCATAGCCGATGAAATACGTGCCGAATTCACCGGCGCCGGGGCGCCCAAAGGGCATGTTGTCGCGCAGGATTTTCACTTCCTGCCCGTCCTGGGTAATCGTCGTCAGGGCGCTGTGCGAGGAGGTCGGCTTGACTGAATCATCGAGTTCGATATCGGACAATTTGGTGCGCCCGATAACCCGTTCCTGAGCCTCGACGGACAACGCGTTCCAGGCCGTCATGTTGTGCAGGTACTTTTGCACCAGCACATAACTGCCTGCGGTGAACGACGGATCTTCGTTGCCCACGAGCGTGAAGTCGACCGCCTTGCGACCGACCGGGTTTTCGGTGCCATCCACGAAACCGATGATGCTGCGCATATCGAAATAGCGGAAACCCTGGACTTCATCGACGACCGAAACCGCCTCTCCAAGCGATGACAGTAACTGCGTCGCCAGTTCGAAGCAGAGGTCCATCTGGTCGGCACGGATGTGCAGCAAAATGTCGCCCGGCGTTGCCACGGCGCGGCGTCCCTCTACGCCAAATTCGCGAAAGGCGTGCAGTGAGGCCGGGCGCGGATTGCCGAACAAAGCGTCCCACGCCGTGGACCCAAAACCGCAGACACACGACAGGTTGCCGGAGGGGACGCGTTTGCCAACCGATCGTGTCAGGGACGCGACATCGGCGCACCAGGCCCGGACTTTCCCGGCAGCGTCACTGCCAGGCGCCAGGGTTGCCACGATAAAAATCGCGCTGCTGGTAATGGGGTTGCAGATGGCTTGGGGCTCAGGCGTTTGGTTATCCATTGGCATCCACGCTGTCCGGGTGAGTTGCCACACTCTAGCGTTCTCGCGAGTGGAGTGAAATACATGCGTTCGGCCTGTCACCGGGCGCTTTTAATGTATCGTCTGCTCCAAAGGATTTAGGCCCACGTACGGAGACAGCATGACCCTGACCGCCGAAACACTGATCGAAATCGCGATGACCAACCCGGCCAACGCCGAGATTGCCAGGCGCTTGCCTGCGCTCGGGCTGAGCCAGTGCATGCTGACGGCGGGCTGCCTGTTTCAAGCGGTATGGAATCATCAGTCCGGCCGGCCTGCCGCGTGGGGCATTAAGGATTACGACGTTTTTTACTTTGATGAAGACGAATCGTGGGACGCCGAAAACGAAGTCATCCTGGCGGCGCGAGCGCTTTTTCACGACCTCGACGCGACGATCGAAATCAAGAATCAGGCGGACAGGGCTCGAATACCCCATCCCCGTCATCACATAACAATCAGAACTTGAACGCCTGGCGTCCAACCAGCAGCCAGCGGCCTTTCTGTTTCTGCCAGATCTGGAAGTTTTCGATCTCGGTTGGAATCACTTCAGTGCCTTTCAATGCCTGTGCCGAGAAATGGTTGCGAACCAGGGCGACGTCACCGGACAGGGTGATGGTCTGGTTTTGCATCTCCAGGGTTTTGAAGGCGCTTCGCCCGGTTTCGATGTCGGCGATGTATTCCTGTTTGTTCTGGATCTTCCCGCTGGAATGCCCGTAGGTCAGGTTCTCGGCGGTCAGTGCGTTCAGTTCGGGAATGTTCTTTTTCAGCATGGCTTGGGTCAGGTGGTCGACGGCCTGCGCCACGTCTTTCTCAGCGGAGGACGGAGTCGCTGCGACGTAGCCACTGAACAGGCACAGAAAACCAATCAGCAATTTCATTTTTTTCATGGGTGTTTCCTTGTTGTTGTGGGTGAACGAGTGATGGACTTTAAACGGCATTCATCAGTCGTCGTACAACCTAGCATGCACTAATGAAAAAACGAACTTGCGGACCGGGGTTTTCTCGAAGTTATGGAGATGTTCATGCGCGAAGCCGCCGGGGTGCTCTGTTGAACGAGCTGAATCAGACCTATATTGGTTGCGCCGGGTGGAGCCTGCCTCGTGACTGCTGGCCATCGTTTGCTGTCGATGGCACGCACTTGCAGCGGTATGCGTCGCAACTGACGGCCGTTGAAATCAACAGCTCGTTTTATCGCCCGCATCGGCCGCAGACCTATCTACGCTGGGCGCAGTCGGTCCCGGCCGCCTTTCGCTTTTCGGTGAAGATGCCCAAGCTCATCATCCATGTGCAGCGCCTGCAGGGCTGTGAGCTGTTGCTGGACGAATTTCTGGCCCAGTGCACCGCGCTGGGTGAGTCTTTAGGTTGCATTCTGGTGCAGTTACCGCCATCGCTGGCTTACGAGGAGGGCGTCGCTTCGGCGTTTTTCGCGGCGTTGCGCCTGCGTTATGCCGGGCCGGTGGTGCTTGAACCCCGGCATGAAAGCTGGCGGGACGCGGAAGAATTGTTGAACGAGCAGAAAGTCGGCCGGGTGGCTGCCGATCCGTCGCCCCTTGCCGGTGGCGAGAGGCCGGGTGGCTGGCCGGGCATTCAATACTGGCGCTGGCACGGTTCGCCGCGCATCTATCACAGTAATTACGACCCGAGCCGACTGGAGGCGCTGGCGCAGCAGGTGCGGAACGCGGAGCCGGCGGGTGCCGTCAGCTGGTGCATCTTTGATAACACCGCCAGTGGTTTTGCGCTGGGCAATGCGTTGACCCTGCAAGCGCTTCTGGGCTGCAAGGCTCAAGCGGTATCCAACCTGTGAGTCACTCAAATCATGCAGGCAAACCCACATCCCCCGATACGAACTGGCGCTGCTGATCCTGCTGGTATTGATCGTCGTGGCGTTCGGCCTCTCTCCCCGCAGTCGAGTTGTTACGGGTTACTGCTGGTTTCCCTTCGCGGCAAAACGCAAAAGGCGCCGATGACGACCGCATGTCGTAAAAGCGCGAGCGCATCGAAATAGCCTTCAATTCCCCTCTGCCGCAGTCGATAGCCTGTTCAGAAGCCATTTGCGAATGGCTGTAGCCAACTGACAGGGGACTCACAGAGTGTCGATAAAACTACGTTTGATCCTGCTGATAGGCACCGGTCTGCTCACGGCTTTGATCATGAGCCTGGTCAGTTACCTGGGAAACTCGCAAATGGCGACCGCGGTGAACGACAACGAGGTCAGCATGGCCGCGCTGCGCAATCACCTCGAAGCGGACATGATGCACGACGCGTTACGCGCCGACGTGCTGTCGGCGATGCTGGTCGGCCTGGGCAAAAGCACCAGCACCCCTGCCGAAGTGCGCAGTTCCATCGAGGAGCACGCGTCGCACTTTCGTGAAGTGCTGGGTGAAAACCTCAAACTGCCGGTCAACGACACCATCAAGACCGGCTTGAACAAGATCAAACCCAGCCTTGATACCTACATCAGCGCCGCCGAGCGCATTGTCGGGCTGGCCCTGCAAAATCCGGATGCGGCACAAAAAGAGCTGGGCAACTTCAACACCGCCTTCAGCCAGCTGGAAGACCAGATGGCGGCCCTCAGCGAGCTGATCGAAACCAACACCCAGCAAACCAGCGCAGGCACTCAGCAGGCCATCAGTGACGCCAACCTCACGCTCGGTATTGTGCTTGTCGCCAGTCTGTTGCTGTTGCTCGTCCAGGGACGCTGGGTGATTTTGAGCATCATGGGGCCGTTGCAAACCGCCAGCCGCATTGCCGAGAGCATCGCCCACGGCAACCTGAGCGAACCGATTGCCGAGCCCACCCGCAAGGACGAAGCCAGCGCACTGATCCGCAGCCTGGCGACCATGCAGCGCGATCTGCGCGGCATGATCGAAGTGGTGCGCAGCAACGCCCATGGCGTCAGTGGTATGAGCGCGCAGTTGAGCAATGGTTGCCACGAAGTCGCCGACAGCAGCCAGCAGCAAAGCGCCGCCGCCACTACCATGGCCGCCGCCGCGAGTGAAATGACTGCGAGCATCGAGGACATCACTCGCCACGCCGAGCGTGCGCTGAACATGGCCAACCAGGCCGAGGCACTGGCCAAGAATGGCGGTCGGGTGATCCATCAGGTGGTTAACGACATGGACGGGATTGCGCGATCAGCCCAGCAGTCCGCTCAGGTCATCCGCACGCTGGACAAGGAATCCGAGGGCATTTTCAGCATCATTCAGGTGATCAAGGGCATCGCCGATCAAACCAACCTGCTGGCGTTGAATGCCGCCATCGAGGCCGCGCGGGCCGGGGAGCAGGGGCGCGGGTTTGCCGTGGTGGCCGACGAAGTCCGCAGCCTGGCGGGGCGCACCAGCGCTTCCACCCAGGAAATCGCCACGATGGTTGCGCGCATCCAGCAAAGCACCCGCGAGGCGGTCACCAGCATGGAGGCGGGCGTGGCCCAGGTCGACAAAGGCATGGCCGTGACTGCCGACGTCGAACGGGCCATCCGCGAAATCCTCGAAGCCACGCTGAACACCACGCAACTGGTGAACGACATCTCCCGCACGATCGGCGAGCAGAGCCTGGCCAGCAATGAAATCGCGCATCAGGTGGAGGTAATTGCGGGCATGTCGGAAGGCAACAGCAAGGTCATTGGCCAGACGGCTTCGACCACGGATGATTTGTCGGCGCTGGCGGGTAAGCTTTCGCAGTCGGTGGATCGGTTTCGGTTGTGAAGCCCATTCAACATTGATGTCGCCTGACCGGGCGCCATCGCGAGCAGGCTCGCTCCCACATTTTTATCGTTGTAGTACACGGTATTAATGTGCACAGGAGATCCAATGTGGGAGCGAGCCTGCTCGCGATGGCGTCAGATCAGTCAAAGCTGAACTACGGCTTAAAGATACTTATCCGTCACAGCCCCCTCCGAAGCACTCGACACCGTCTTCGCATACTTCGCCAACACCCCGCGTTTGTACTTCGATTCCGGCCGCACCCAGCGCGTCTTGCGCTCGGCCATTTCAGCATCGGAAACGTCCACTGTGATCTGCCGGCTTTCGGCATCGATGGTGATTTTGTCGCCGTCTTCGATCAACGCAATCGGCCCGCCATCAAAGGCTTCCGGCGTGATGTGCCCCACCACGAATCCGTGCGAACCACCGGAGAAACGGCCGTCGGTGATCAGCGCAACGTCCTTGCCCAGGCCTTTGCCCATGACCGCCGACGTCGGCGAGAGCATTTCGCGCATGCCGGGGCCGCCCTTGGGCCCTTCGTAACGGATCACGATCACGTCACCGGCTTTCACTTCACTGTTCAGAATGCCGGCCAGCGCACCTTCCTCACCGTGATAGACCCGCGCCGTGCCTTCAAAACGCAGGCCTTCCTTACCGGTGATCTTGGCCACCGCGCCAGTCGGCGAAAGGTTGCCGCGCAGCACGACCAGGTGGGAATCCTTTTTGACCGGCTGGTCGAAGGGCAGAATCACATCCTGACCTTCAGGGTAATCCGCCACGTTTTCGAGGTTCTCCGCGAGGGTCTTGCCGGTCACGGTCATGGCATCGCCATGCAACATGCCCGCCGCGAGCATGCGCTTCATCAGTGGTTGAATACCGCCGATGGCGACCAGTTCGCTCATCATGTATTGGCCGCTGGGGCGCAGATCGGCCACCACCGGCGACACCTTGCCCAGCTCGACAAAATCATCCAGCGTCAGCTCGACATCCACCGCGTGCGCCATGGCCAGCAGATGCAGCACCGCATTGGTCGAGCCGGCGAGGGCGATCACCACCCGAATCGCATTTTCGAAGGCTTTGCGGGTCATGATGTCCCGGGGTTTGAGGTCCAGCTTCAGCAGCTCCATGACCTGCTGGCCAGCGCGGAAACTGTCCGAGGCCTTGTCGCTGCCGACGGCGTCCTGGGAGCTGGAACCGGGCAGGCTCATGCCCAATGCTTCAATGGCCGAAGCCATGGTGTTGGCCGTGTACATCCCGCCGCAGGAACCGGCGCCGGGTATCGCCACTTCCTCGATCTGCTTGACCTGGATTTCGTTGATGTCACCGCGCGCATTCTGGCCCACGGCTTCGAACACGGAAATGATGTCGGTGTGGCCGGCGCCCGGGCGGATCGTACCGCCATAGACGAAGATGGAAGGGCGATTCAGCCGCGCCATGCCGATCAGGCAGCCCGGCATGTTCTTGTCGCAACCGCCCACCGTCACCAGTCCGTCAAATCCTTCACAACCGGCCACCACTTCGATTGAGTCGGCAATGACCTCCCGTGACACCAGCGAATACTTCATGCCCTCCGTGCCGTTGGCGATGCCGTCGGAAATGGTGATGGTGTTGAAAATCACGCCCTTGGCCCCGGCGGCATTCGCGCCTTTTTCAGCCTCGATCGCCAGTTTGTCGATGTGCATGTTGCACGGCGTCACCATCGCCCAGGTCGAGGCGATGCCGATCTGCGGCTTCTTGAAGTCCTCGTCCGTGAAACCCACGGCGCGCAACATCGAGCGGCCGGGCGCGCGCTCCACGCCGTCGACCACTTGAGAGGAATATTTGCGCAGGTTGTCTTTATCGCTCATGACTGCTCCTCACCGGCTCGCCGAGAAAATCACGATGAGTATAGTGGCCTCGGCGTCTATGCTCGGACTATCAGGTCGGGAACAGACGCGCGGGTTTGCGATGTCGTGATATTCTTCGCCCCAACTTGGTTTGACCTATTCAGTTTGCGCGTCCACAGACGCGCCAACAGAATCACTGTCGCTCAAGTAGCTGAAGCCAATAAAGATAAAAAGTCAGTTCAGAAGGGACATATAAACTGAGGTCGATGGAACACGTCGGCCTTGTGTGCCCACCCTCCAGTCTTCATGTGCGAGTACCCACGACATCCTGCCTGAATGCCGTAAAACAAGGGCTTGTGAGTGAAGATGGAAGGGCGGATGGCGTTTATCAAAGGTGCTACAGATGTTTAAGAAAATGAACACGGCCCTGCTGGGGCTGGCTTTGTCGATGGGGATCACGTCCGTTCACGCGGAAGAGGCAAAGAAAGTCGATGTATTGCTCATCGGCGGCGGCATCATGAGCGCGACCCTCGGTGTCTGGCTCAACGAGCTGGAACCTGGCACTTCGATGGAAATGATCGAGCGCCTCGACGGCGTCGCCCTGGAAAGCTCCAACGGCTGGAACAATGCCGGTACCGGTCACTCTGCCCTGGCCGAGTTGAACTACACACCGGAAGACGACAAAGGCAACGTCTCGATCCCGAAAGCCGTTGAAATCAACGAAGCGTTCCAGATTTCCCGTCAGTTCTGGGCCTGGCAGGTTCAGCAAGGCGTGCTGAAGAACCCGCGTTCGTTCATCAACTCCACACCGCACATGAGCTTTGTGTGGGGCGATGACAACATCAAGTTCCTGAAAAAGCGCTACGAAGCCCTGCAAACGAGCCCGCTGTTCGCCGGCATGCAGTATTCGGAAGACCCGGCGGTGATCAAGAAGTGGGTTCCGCTGATGATGGAAGGGCGCGACCCGAACCAGAAAATCGCGGCCACCTGGTCCCCGATCGGCACCGACGTGAACTTTGGCGAGATCACCCGCCAGTTCGTTGCGCACCTGCAAACGACCCCGAAATTCGACTTGAAACTGTCTAGCGAAGTGCAAGACATCACCAAGAACGAAGACGGCACCTGGCGCGTCAGCTACAAGAACCTGAAAGACGGCACTAAATCCGAAACCGACGCCAAGTTCGTGTTCATCGGCGCGGGTGGCGGTGCCTTGCACCTGCTGCAGAAGTCCGGCATTCCTGAAGCCAAGGAATACGCAGGCTTCCCGGTCGGCGGCTCGTTCCTCGTGACCGAGAACCCGACCATCGCCGAGCAACATCTGGCCAAGGCGTACGGCAAGGCCTCCGTTGGCGCTCCGCCAATGTCGGTTCCGCACCTGGACACCCGTGTCCTGGACGGCAAGCGCGTCATCCTGTTTGGCCCATTCGCGACCTTCAGCACCAAGTTCCTCAAGGAAGGCTCGTACCTGGACCTGCTGACCACGACCACCACGCACAACGTGTGGCCAATGACCAAGGTCGGCATCAAGGAATACCCGCTGGTCGAGTACCTCGCCGGCCAACTGATGCTGTCGGATGAAGACCGCCTCAACGCCCTGAAAGAATACTTCCCGAACGCCAAGGCTGAAGACTGGCGCCTGTGGCAAGCCGGCCAGCGCGTGCAAATCATCAAGCGTGATGAAGCGGCCGGTGGCGTGCTGAAACTGGGCACCGAAATCGTGGCTTCCGCTGACGGCTCCATCGCCGGTCTGCTGGGCGCTTCGCCGGGTGCCTCGACTGCTGCGCCGATCATGCTGACCGTGCTGCAGAAAGTGTTCAAGGACAAGGTGGCTTCGCCTGCCTGGCAGGAAAAGCTGCACCAGATCGTGCCGAGCTACGGCACTCAGCTGAATGGCAGCCCTGAAAAAGTGGCTGAAGAGTGGGCCTACACCGCCAAGGTGTTGCAGCTGACTCCACCGCCTGCAATCGGTCAGGTGGCGGCTCCGGCTGCTGCTCCGGCCGAGGCGCCAAAGGCACCGAAAGCCAACGCTGCGAGCGATATGGCTCTGTAACCAGAGGCGTAATCGAAAAGCCCACTGAACCGATGACGGTCAGTGGGCTTTTTTGTGAACGGGAGTTTCAAACGGAAAGACCGGCATGTCGCTTGCAAACCCTCTACCTTGATCTTTACTAGTACTGAATCTGCGAGCGTTGCCATACAAAATATGCCTTCAATATCAAGCTTTAATCACGCCTCTTGAAGTTCAGTCATGATCTTTTTCTGATCTGCACAGAAAACCCACAAGGATGACGAAGCAATGAAAGAGAACGTGGCGGCCGTTATCCGAAAACTCATCTCGCCTTCAATGCGGTATGAGATACGGAACGCTGCAAACTGGTGGCAAGACATCCTTGGACGGGCGTGTGTCTGGCGCTGGGAGGTCGCCAGGTTCAGGCTGCAGAAGGACAGCCCTTACGAGATTCTCTATATCGGAAGGAAACAGCAGCGGGAGATGGCCAAGCTGCTCATCGGCGGGAAAAATATCCCTGTGACTGACGGCGAGCCGGTAGCCGCCGCGTCGAATCATGTGGTGGTGGTCAGTGAAGTGCGGACCCCGGGGGCTTTGTCTGTTCCCTTGTACCTGAGTGCTGTCGTTCCGCTGGGGCGATCGATCGAAGACATCACCGCAAAGTACGACAGTGAGTTGCGCCGAAACATCCGCAAGAACCGACCGCTCTATCACATGAGGCCGGCGCTGCTGGATGAAGAAATTGCACAGGCCGACAGGGACATGCTGCGGCCTTATGCCCTGGCGAGGCAAGGCATCCACGCTGCGCAATTTCCGACCGAGGAAGTGTTCAGGATAGCCAGGACTGTCGGGCGGCTTGACCTTATCGAGCGGGAGGGCGAGGTGATTGGCTGTCACCTTGGCTGCGTCGTGACGCGTGGCGGAAAACGCTACTGGAGCACGCTGCGCTTCGGATACACCGAGGCGATTTTTTCAGATGCCAAACGGCTGGGCGAAGTCAACGCGATTACCACGTTCATGGCGCTTGAATCGGCGATCAATGAAGGCTTCGATTATTACGACATCGGTCTTTGCGTGGCCCGACCTGATGATGGACTGCTGAGATGGAAAAGAAGGCGCGGCGGTGACGTTGATTCCCTGGGTAACCACGCTTATATGTTTCTGCATCTGCCCAAGACCGGTGTCGCCAGATTCCTGTGGGACACGCCGCTTTTCGCTGCCGAAGGAAAGGAGTTGACCCTTCACCTTGGCTTGCCTGACGGGCCCAGCGATGAAGAAGCCGCCAGCCGCTATCATGAAATGGTATTCGGCGGGCTGCACAAGATTTATCTCTACTGCGCCCAGAATTCGGGCGAACAGTTCCTCGAAACCTTGCGCAGTCGCTACGCTAACTTGCAGACCCCACCCGTTATGGAAAGGATTCCATCCAGCTGAGTATTTTTCAGGACACTCTGTCCTGAAGGGAGGACTTTTCATGGAAAGCGATGTCTCGCCAATCACTGCTTCGCCCGCAGGCAATCGAAGGAAATGGACCCTTGCCGCCTACAGGCACATGGCGAGGAAAAGACTTGCGCGCAAGGCAGAGATCAACCTGAAAAGCCTGGCGGTCAAACGCTGGGACGTTGCGCCGGGTGGCGTATCGTATTCTCCACCCGCTTTCTTCCTGCCCGGTCAAATGGAACGGGTGACGGGATGGGAGGCAAAGCGCTTTTACCCGTTCGAGCATCCCGCGCGCACGATGGAAGGGCTGGGTGAAGTGGTCCAAGGCCCGACACGGGGTTACTTGCTTGAGAATGTCTGGCTGATCGATGGAGCGCTCTACAAGGACAACGCAAGTTTCTGGTTGTCTCTGAAACCTGGCAGGTTTCCGCGCATTGTCGTGGAGAACGAGATCGACCGCGGGGCCGTCTTCTGCACGCAAAATGGAAACACCTGGTTTGGCACGCGGTTGATGGAAGACTTCCCGACCTATCCATTGGCCTGCGACGAGGGCATCCCGGTGACCACCGCGCCCTCCGCGCGGTTTCCTCTGTCTGCCCAGACCCTCGCGTACGAAGACTGGCTGGGCATGAAGCCCATCCGCTTGAACGGCGCGTTTTTTCATGAGCTCGTGCTGTTCGACGATTTCAGCAACAACCAAAGCAGGCACCTGCGTTACCGGGCCATGGGTGAAAAGCTGCTGTCGCACGTGAGCCACGAGGATCACCCTGGTGTGTTCATTCTTCGCGGTAGCGCCGGTGACTTGCGCCTTTTGCGCAACGAACTCGAGATCGCCGAACATCTGCGCAAGACTCGAGGGTTTCGCGTACTCGATCCTTTGAAAACCGACGTCCCGACCATCGTGGCCACCTGCGCCGGAGCGCGGACCGTGATCGGGGTCGAAGGCAGTCAGCTGGTACATGGCGTCAATGTGCTGCAGAAGGGAGGTTCGTTGCTGGCGCTGCAGCCACCGAACCGCTTCGTCAGTTATTTCAAATACCTGACGGATCGTGACCAGCAGAACTTTGGTTTTGTGGTCGGAACGCCTGAGGGCGATGGCTTCAAAATCGATATTGAAGAGGTGGAGCGCACACTCGACCTGTTTCCTTCATGACGGCTGCCATGGCCTGCTGATCCGTATTTTTTTACCCGATCTGCCACTTTCGTAACGATGGGAGCAGATCTACATTCGAGGACGCCTCTTCAGGGAACCTCTGGTCATGTACAGCCTGCTTGCTCGCCCGGGCACCGCTCGCCACTTCCACGACCGTGTCTACGCCGGCGACATCCTGCTTGCCGCGGATTTACCGGCAATGAACGCGCTGGTCGGGTTCACCCGTGCATTCGTCGAAGACGCGCTGCATCCCTGGCTGCCACAACATATCCATCGCCACTTGAACCACGAACAGCAGACAGTTCTGTTCGCCAAATGCCAGAACGAATTCGCTCGCTCGGCCGAGATCCAGCGTCTATGGCACGCCGTCATCGAACAGCTCGGGTTGACCCCGGATTCTCTGGCGTGTGATCGATTGCACCTGCGTTTCCAGCCCCATCTGGAACCCGAGCAGCTCACCCCACGCGCCCGCACCACGGCCACCATCGCCTTCCACCGCGACACATGGGGCTCGAACCTGTATGCGCAGACCAACTGGTGGGCGCCGGTTTATCCGGTCACGGCCGGGCGGACGTTCGCGTTATACCCCGGCCTGTGGCAACGGCCGCTGCTCAACTCGAGTGTCACCTTCGATATGCGTGCCATTCTGCAGCGCTCCCATCAGGATGGGCGCAATGCGGTGGACGCCGACGAGGCCATCCCGCACCTGCTGGAGGCGATTGATTCGGAGGAGGGGATTGCCGTCGAGATCGAGCCGGGCAGCCTCATCGCCTTTTCCGGGGCTCATGCCCATGCCGGCGTCGGCAACAGCACCGGCCTGACGCGGATCTCGTTCGAGACGCGCTCGGTCCTGATCGCCGATGTGATGGCCGGGTTGGGCGCCCCCAACATCGACGGTTACGCGCCGTGGCAGACGCCGGGGTTGTTTCGCCGGATGAGCGATGGGAAACGCCTGAGCGAAACTCTTGGCTGCGGGGTGATCGAGCGCTATTCGCGGCCAGCTTGAAAAAGCGTTGCGAATGGGGCTAGA